>DAOUQS010000416.1 GCA_030625465.1 Amylibacter sp.
TGCCAGCCAATACCGTGCGCAATCACACGCGATGCCAGGTCATAGAGTCGGGCACTTTCCTTGTGCACGACTTCGAGTGCAGCCTGTGCTGATTCCAGTGCGGCGTCATTGAGGTACTTAGGCTGCTTGATGATTGTCACTGGTTCACGCATCAACCATTCAAGTAGTTTGACCAGGGCATTCACAAATGGAAGCATGAGTATGATCCCGAGCAGGTTGAACAGGGAGTGAAAAACGGCAAGCCTGAGTGCGTAGTTGTCACCAGCAATTCCCATGGCATCGCTGATCCATTCTACGGCAACCAGGAACTGGTTTATGAAGACGATGGCAATCAGGCCAGTGATAAAATTGAAGATCAGGTGGGCTCCAGCCAGCCGTTTACCCGCAATATTAGCACCAAGGCTGCCAAGAATAGCGGTAACGGTCGTGCCCATGTTGGCGCCAATTGAGAGGGCGAGGGCATTTTCATAAGTAATCTGTTGCGCCGCAAGAGCGGTAACCGTAAGCGCCAGCATTGCGCTACTGGATTGCACGATTACCGTGGCGAGGATGCCAAGTAAAATATATAGCATTAAACCTCTGAAGCCTGGAATAGCATAGGCGGAAAGGTCAATGCTTTCACTATAGGTATCAAAGCCCTCTTTCATGTAGTGAATTCCGAGGAACAGGAAGCCGACACCTGCCAGCACCCAGCCTATGCCTTTCCATGTCGGACTCTTCTGGAAAATCATCACCATACCGAAAGCCAGCATCGGCATAGCATAGGCCGAGAGATTTACTTTTAGCCCGAAACCGGCCACCAGCCAGACACTTGCCGTGGTACCGAGGTTGGCACCGAAAATGATACCGATACCCGCGGCAAGCTGGATCAGTCCGGCGGAGAGAAAGGAAATTACCAGTACCGATACCAGCGAGCTGGACTGCATCAGTGTCGTGGTGATAATGCCGAAGTTCAGTGCTTTCCACTGTCGATCGGTCGAGTGGCGTAGGAAGCGTTCCAGAATACCACCGGAAAAACGCTGGAAGCCGTCTTCCAGTGCCAGCATGCCAAACAGGAAAATGGCGACACCGGCGGCAATTTGCTTGAAGTCGGAACTGCGCCAGAAGGCGTAGGTCAGCAGAAGCAAGATCGCTGGCAGCAGCAGCTTGCGCATCAGTGCCATAGACATTTTCTTTTAGAGTACCGCTAAAAATTCATGAATATTCATGTCATCAGG
>DAOUQS010000107.1 GCA_030625465.1 Amylibacter sp.
CGGTGATTATTGCGCCCCGGCAAATCGCGGATTTCGGGGTAAAGCGAGCCGCCGTAGGCCACGTTGAATTCCTGAAAACCACGGCAAATACCCAGAACCGGCACGCCCGCTTCCACGCATTCACGGATCAGGGGCAGCACCAGCGCATCGCGGCTACGATCAAACGTGCCGTGGGCATCTGTTGGCTCTTCGCCATATTCATGCGGATGCACATTGGGTCGCCCGCCGGTGAAAACAAACCCGTCCAGCCGTTCCACCAGTTCATGCACTTCACTGGCTTTATGCAAGGAAGGGATCACCACCGGAATAGCGTTGGAAACCTTTGAAATCGCTTCGATATTACTGACACCGGACGCCTGAACGGGATAGTCCCCTTCAATAAAATACGCGTTGCCTATAATGCCGACGATGGGTCTTTTCATTGCCTAAAACTCTGACTGGATTGAATTTCAATCGGTATCGCATGAATTTCAGGCAATGAAAATCGGTTATTTAGCTTTAGGCATCGGCCGATAATCCAGCGGCTTCAACCCCGGCAACAGCCGCCAGCACATCATTTTCAGAGCTGTCACCCGTGACCCCGACAGCCCCGATCACATTGCCTTTCTTGTCGCGCACCAGAACACCGCCCGGCACGGGGATAATCCGCCCGCCATAAACCCCGTTCAAAGCGTCCACAAAATAGGCCTGCTGTTCGGCGCGTTCCATCAACTTGGATGATGCCATACCCAACTGGATCGCTGCGTTTGCCTTGCCGTCCGCGATGGCAAAACGACCGGGGGCCGCACCGTCCTGGCGTTCAAACGCCTTACAATGCCCGCCTGCATCCAGCACAATCACCGCCAAAGGTTTCAACCCCAGTTCCTTGCCCTTGGCAAAAGCCTGATTAATGATGCGTTTCGCTTTATTCGATGTAATCTCAGCCATTTTGCATTCCTTTCAGTTCCAGTCTGCGCGCGTGCAGTACAGGTTCAGTATAACCGGAAGGCTGCACCGTGCCTAGGAACACCAGGTCACATGCAGCCTGAAAAGCGACGCCTGAATAATCAGGGGCCATCGGTGTATAGGTTGCATCACCGGCATTTTGCCCATCAACAACCTCGGCCATACGGCGCATAATATCCATCACCTGCGCTTTGCTGACCACCCCGTGGTGCAACCAGTTGGCAATATGCTGGCTGGAAATACGGCAGGTTGCACGATCTTCCATCAGACCGACATTGTTAATGTCCGGCACTTTGGAACAACCGACACCTGCATCAACCCAACGCACCACATAACCCAATATGCCTTGCGCATTGTTTTCAACTTCGCGTGCCACTTCTTCTTCCGACCAGTTTTGCCCTTTGGCCACTGGAATTTGCAGGATCGTGTCCACATCCGCACGTTTGCCACCCTTGGCTATTTCGGCCTGGCGGGCTTTCACATCGACCTTGTGGTAATGCGTTGCGTGCAATGTCGCCGCTGTCGGGCTTGGCACCCATGCGCAATTTGCGCCTGACATCGGGTGGCCGATTTTTTGTTCCAACATATCGGCCATCAGGTCGGGCATCGCCCACATGCCTTTGCCGATCTGCGCTTTACCCTGCAAACCACAAGCCAGCCCCACATCGACGTTTTGATCTTCATAGGCCCCGATCCACGGTTCATTCTTGATGTCGCCTTTGCGTAAAAACGGCCCCGCTTCCATCGAGGTGTGAATTTCGTCACCCGTACGATCCAGAAAGCCTGTGTTGATGAACGCCACACGATGTTTTGCCGCACGAATACATTCTTTCAGGTTCACCGTGGTGCGGCGTTCCTCATCCATAATGCCGACTTTCACAGTATATTGCGGCAGACCCAAAGCGGCTTCCACAAAGCTGAAAATCTCGTCGGTAAAGGCCACTTCTTCCGGCCCGTGCATTTTCGGCTTCACGATATAAACCGAGCCATGCACAGAATTGCCGCTGTCGCATTTCAGATCGTGGATCGCAATCATAATGGTACACATGGCATCCATCAGACCCTCGCCCACTTCCAGACCGTCACGATCCAGAATTGCAGGGTTTGTCATCAAATGGCCGACATTGAGCACCAGCATCAAAGACCGGCCTTTCAACGGCAGATCATTCCCGTCAGCCCCGGTAAACACACGGTCCGCGTGCATATCGCGGGTCACCGTTTTACCGCCCTTATCAAAGCTTTCCGTCAGATCACCGCGCATCAGGCCCAGCCAGTTGGAATAGGCCAAAACCTTGTCCTCGGCATCCACGGCGGCCACTGAATCCTCGCAATCCATAATCGTTGACATCGCACTTTCAAGCGTAACATCGGCAACACCGGCCTTGTCTGCGGCACCGATAATATGATCACGATCAATGACCAGCTCGATATGCAAACCGTTGTTGACCAGCAGGATTGATGCAGGCTTTGCCGCGTCGCCCGTGTATCCGGCAAATTGCGCAGGATCGGCAAGACCGGTCGCATCCGCAAGCAAAGCCCCGTTTTGAACCGAATAGGCGGCAATATCGCCGTGGCTGCCGCCCGCAAGTGGCACAGCATCATCCAAAAAGCCTTTGGCCCAGGCAATCACTTGCGCCCCGCGCGCCGCATCATAGCCTTTGCCGGCAGGTTTTGATCCCATTGCATCGGTGCCGTAAAGCGCGTCATACAAGCTGCCCCAACGGGCGTTTGCCGCATTCAGCGCGAAACGCGCATTCATGATCGGTACCACCAGTTGTGCGCCCGGAACATTGGCAATCTCGGGGTCTACATTCGCGGTTTCAATGGCAAAATCCGGGCCAACAGGCACCAGATAACCAATTTCGGTCAGATATGATTTATAAGCTGCAAAATCAAAATCCTGGCCTTTATGCGCGATATGCCATGCATCTATTTGCGACTGTATCTCGGCACGTTTTTCCAGCAAAGCACGGTTTTTAGGGCCTTTTTCATGCACCAGATCAGACAGGCCTTTCCAAAACTGCCCTTGGTTTACACCCGTCCCCGGCAATGCCTTGCCTTCAATAAAATCGACAAGCCGCGCGTCGACTTGCAAGCCGTGTTTTTCGATACGTTCCATCATCATCTCCAAAATACGTAAACATTCAATATTGGTAATATAAACTTACCAATATGAAGGCAAGTGTGAATTTTCCTGTTCGGAAAGGGGCTACCACGCTTGGAAATAAATCGCAAGAATTCAGTATACATTTGTATGCAGTATTATTTACCCTTGAATATACCGCCCAATAGGTCACATCTAGCCAAAAGATAAAACGGAATCCGAAATGCGCCCACTTGAAGCCCCGACCATTCATCTTGCTGATTATAAACAACCCGCGTTTTGGGTTGATCATGTTGATCTGGCTTTCAAACTTGACCCCAAAGCAACGCGGGTCAGTTCTAAAATCAAATTTCGCGGTAATACTGATCGCACAGACGGCCCGCATGATTTGCGTCTGGATGGCCGCAATCTGAAACTGGTCAGCGCATCCATTGACGGGCGCAACCTGAACAAAGACGAGGTATTGCAAGACGCCGAAGGCCTGACAATTCCCGCTGATCTTGTGCCGCAAAGCGGCTTTCTTTGGCAAGCAGAAGTGGAAATAAATCCCGCCGGCAACACCGCCCTAGAGGGACTTTATATGTCGAACGGCATGTATTGCACCCAGTGCGAAGCACAGGGCTTTCGCAAAATCACCTACTACCCCGACCGCCCCGATGTGATGGCAACCTTCGACGTGACCATAACCGGCGACACCCCCGTTTTGCTGTCCAACGGCAACAAACTGGAACATGGGGTTTGGCACGACCCGTGGCCAAAACCGGCCTATCTGTTCGCGCTGGTCGCCGGTGATCTGGTTTCTTATGACGACACATTCACCACGCGTTCCGGTCGCCACGTTGACCTGCAAATCTTTGTCCGCAATGGCGACCAAGACAAATGCGCCTATGCGATGGACGCGCTGAAACGCTCGATGACATGGGATGAACAGGTTTACGGCCGCGAATACGATCTTGACCTGTTCATGATCGTCGCTGTTGATGATTTCAACATGGGTGCGATGGAAAACAAGGGCCTGAACGTGTTCAATTCCAAGTATGTTTTAGCCAGCCCTGAAACCGCCACCGATCGCGATTACGAATCAATTGAGGGCATTATCGCCCACGAATATTTCCACAACTGGACCGGCAACCGCATCACCTGTCGCGACTGGTTCCAGCTATGCCTGAAAGAGGGCCTGACCGTGTTTCGCGACCAGCAGTTCTCGGGTGATATGCGCAGCCATTCGGTGACACGCATCAACGAAGTGCTGCAACTGCGCGCCCGCCAATTCCGCGAGGATGCAGGCCCCTTGGCCCATCCTGTGCGCCCAGAAAAATACATCGAGATCAACAACTTCTATACCGCCACCGTCTACGAAAAAGGTGCTGAACTGATCGGCATGTTAAAGCTTCTGGTCGGGGATAACGGCTATGACCAAGCACTTGATCTGTACTTTGACCGCCACGACGGGCAAGCCTGCACCATCGAAGACTGGATCACCGTTTTCGAAGATGCCTGCAAGCGTGATTTAAGCCAGTTCAAACTGTGGTATGCGCAGGCAGGTACCCCGCGCGTAAAAGTCACCGAAAGCTTTGATAACGGCGACTATACACTGACATTTGCGCAATCCAACGCACCCACCCCGCAACAAGATAACAAACAACCGCAAGTCATTCCGATCAGGGTCGGCTTTCTGGATGCACAGGGCAATGAACCGGTCGCAGAACAGGTGTTTGAACTGACAAAAACCGCGCAAAGCTTCACCACGTCAGGCTTTGACGCCAAACCAATGCCGTCAATCCTGCGCGGTTTTTCCGCCCCGGTGATCTTGGATCATGCGCAAAGCAATGACACGCTGGGCTTTCTTCTGGCCCATGACCCCGACCCGTTCAACAAATGGGAAGCTGGCCGCACGCTGGCCACTGATCTGTTGACCCGCATGGTGCTAAACGGCGCCAAACCAGACCCCGCATTCCTGTCCGCCATGCACAAGATTGCAACCGACGATAGCCTAGCACCCGCCTACCGCGCTTTGCTACTGGCCCTACCATCCGAAGATGCTTTGGCGCAAAGCGTGTTGGACAAAGGCCAGACCCCGGACCCCGACAAAATCTATGCTGCCCGCCAAAGCCTGTCTTTGGCCATTGCGCAAAATATCGGTCGCGATCTGGGCGATCTTTATCACGCCATGGCGGTTCAGGGTGCCTATGCCCCGACCGCAACCGACGCGGGCAAACGCAGCCTGCGCGCAGCCGCCTTGGGGCTTTTGACCAAGCTGGAACCGGATGCAAGTACCGCCAAAGCCCAGTTCAAAGCCGCCGATAACATGACCGAACAACTATCGGCCTTGGCGATTTTGATCCATGCGGGGCAAGGCACGGCTGCGACCTCTGCTTTTTATGGCCAATGGAAAGACGACCGTTTGGTGATCGACAAATGGTTTGCCATTCAGGCCGGCAGTGCTGCACCAGACGCCGCCCTTGCCATTGCCACCGCACTTTCCAGCCACGCTGATTTCGACTGGAAAAACCCCAACCGTTTTCGCAGCCTGATCGGCCCGTTCGCGATGAACCCGGCCGCATTTCATGCGCCAGACGGCAAAGGTTACGCCTTTATTGCCGACTGGCTGATCAAACTTGACCCGTTAAATCCGCAAACCACCGCACGCATGTGCGGGCTGTTTGAAAGCTGGCGCAGGTATGATGCAAACCGCCAAGCCCTACAAAAGACGCAACTGGAACGCATTGCAAATATGCCGAACCTGTCAAAAGACAGCGCCGAGATTATTGGCAAGATACTGGGATAAATAAAAAATACCGGCTTTGCGAAAAAAGTGACGCGGAATCTCAAAGTTCTGTGCTAGGCTACATTTGCTAGGATAGAGGAGAATATAAAATGACTCTCTACAAAGTCTTTTACGATGTATTGGCAGACCTTGCCGATCTGTTTGACGGCGAAAACCATATCGGCGGGCATGAGGCCGCACAAGCCTTGCGCGCCATTACCGGCAAAGTTCACACACCTTTATTGCCCGCCCATCAGGTTTTACCCAAAACCATTGAAACCGCCCTATCCATAAACCCCCTGCCAATAGCCGCAAAAATAACCAAGGTTATGCCGCTGATTGACTGGCACCATTCGGGCATGGCTGACGGGCGTATCCGGCAGGAAATCTCCAGGCATATGGCCACCGCTGAATTGATTGGCCCTGATGGTATGATCTTTTGCGAAACGGTTCGCGTGGGCCTGTTTATGCAATCTGCCAACCTTGATTATGTCACCCGTAAACATGCCGCCGAAGAAACATTTGTAATGCTTGGCGGCTCTGCTTATTGGCAAGCGGATGACACCACGCCAAGACTCTGCAAACCGGGCGATATGATCTACCATTCGTCCAATACGCCCCATTCCAGCACCACCAAAGACGAACCCTTTATCGCCGCATGGCGTTGGACAGGCGACATCGGCTATGATCTCTATACGTTAACGGGTTAAAACCCCTTGCCCCGCGCCCTTTGTCAGCTTAAAACCCACCGACAAAAACCGACAGGGATAGACCCATGGCCGCACTCGCATACACAGAACCAAAACCGAAAATTATTGCAGGTGCCAAAGGCGACTGGGAACTTGTAATCGGGCTGGAAGTGCATGCGCAAGTCGCGTCAAAAGCCAAACTGTTTTCAGGGGCGTCCACCAAATTCGGTGCCGAACCCAACTCAAACGTATCGTTTGTTGACGCCGCCATGCCGGGCATGTTGCCGGTGATTAACGAATTTTGCGTTGAACAAGCAGTGCGCACGGGGCTGGGCCTGAATGCCGAAATCAACCTTTATTCCGCCTTTGACCGTAAAAACTACTTTTACCCCGACCTGCCGCAAGGCTACCAGATCAGCCAGCTTTACCACCCGATTGTGGGCGAAGGCGAAGTGCTGGTCGATATGG
>DAOUQS010000139.1 GCA_030625465.1 Amylibacter sp.
ATATCCAGTTGTTCCAGCAGGCTTGACGGGTCGGTTTCCAGTTCTTCATGTATGCGGTCAGCCGCGGTTGAAACCTGAATACGCGCCGCATCCGATACCGCATCCGCACGCGCGCGTGCTTCCCTTGCGCCAGAGGCTGCGCGTTCAGCTTCGCGTTCTTCGTTTTCAGCATTGCGCAAGGCGGTTTCGGCGGCGGCCAGCGCATCAGATCCGGATTTCAGGCGTTCCTGTGCTGTTGCAATCGCTTTGGATAATTCATCGCGTTTGGCGGCTATTTCTTCGGGTGCGGCCGTTGCCTGCTTTAATTCATCTTCGGATGTTAATTTGCGATCTTCCAGTTCTGCAATCCGTTTGCCGGCAGTTTCCAGACGGTAACGCCAGCCGCTAGACTCTTTGGTGATCTCTTGTTGCCGCTTTGTGCGCGCTTCGCCTTCACGACGGGTTTCGTCGTATAAAGAGCGTTTTGTCAGCATCGTCATCCGTGCCGCTTCAACCGCTATTTTCAGGGCTTCAATCTGATTGCGCGCAGTTTCCAAATCACCCAGATCACGAATGCCAAGTTCGGCTTCTTGCAATGCAGTGCGCGCCAAGGTGGTTTCTTCTTCCAGACGCGTTTTGGCCAGTTGCAAGGTTTCCAGCTTACCCGACAGCATATCACGATCCGCTTCCGCGCGCGACATTTGCCGTGTGGCGTCCGTTGCGGCATCATCGGCAATCTTGCGGTTCCGGCGCGCTTCGTGATCGGCTTCGGTTGCGGCTTTCAAGGTTGCATGGGACAGGTTGAATGCGTCACGTGCCACGGTTGCCTTTGTGTCAGCTTGCGCATGGGTTTCTTTCAACGCCAGCAAACGGTTTTCCTGTTGCAAACGCAACGCCGCTTCGGTTGGCGTATCATCGGCACCGGCCCTATAACCATCCCACCGCCACAAATCACCTTCGGCACTGACAAGTCGCTGACCGGGCTTCAAACGGCTTTGCAAGCCGGCACCATCCGCGCGCAAAACCAGACCGATCTGGCTTAGGCGGCGTGATAAAACATCAGGGGCAGTGACATAGGATGTCAGGTTTTCCACACCTTCAGGCAGTTGTGCATTTGCAGAATAATCCGCCAAACGCGCCCAGCCGGAAACCCCTTCAGGCCCGACAACAGGCGCTTTTAAATCATCAGCCAATGCGGCGCCCAAAGCGGCTTCATACCCGACTTTAGCGCGGACATCATCGATTAGTTGCGCGCCGGTATCACGGTCCCGTGAGATAACACGTTGCAGGGCTGCAACCTCTGCGCCCAGCGCGTTCGCCATACCTTCCGCTTCCGACAAGGCCCCGCGCACTTCGCTTTCGGCAGCTTGCGCATCAACGCGTTTGCGATCCATATCCGCCAGCAACTGTTCTGCACGCAACGCTGTTTCATGTGACAAGCTGTATTTGGATTGCGCTTCGCCCAAACGGGTTTGCGCATTCGTCAATCCGTCTTGTCCTGAAATCACCGATTGCGCGGCACTAAGGCCCTGTTCTTCGCGTTTACCCAGATTCATCTGTGCTTCTTCAAGTTTCCGGTGCGCCGATTGGTGGCGGGCAGACAGGCGCGCGACATCTTCGGATTGCTTATCAAGACCAGCTTCTTTTTCCTGCATGATAACAGCCGCATTACGCGCTTCTTTATTCGAAGTTTCGACCTTTTCATCATGCCCAAGCGAGGCTTTGTCCAGTGCCACTTTTTCCCAATCCAAACGCGCGATGGTTTCTGTCGCGTCCTTGTTCAGACCGCGTTCACGTTCAATGTCATTGCCCAGTTGTTCAATACGCGATTGCAGCGTTTCAATGGTTTGGCGCGCGCGGTTTTCCTGATCGTTCAGCGTGTCACGCTCGACAACCAGTCTTTGCGCAATCGCCCCGGCGATAGCCTCTTCTTCGCGCAGGGGTGGTACTTTGCTGTCCAGCAGGCTGCGCTGTTTTCCAGCCTGTGTCGCCGCTCCCTGTGCAATTGCCGCTTCTTTAGTGGCTTGTGTCAATGCAAGTTCCGCCGCCAGTCTGGCGTGTTCGGCTTCTTTCCAGCGGCCATACAACAGCAAGCCTTCCGCATGGCGTAATTGTTCACCGATTTCACGGTAGCGGGCCGCTTGGCGGGCTTGGCGGGCCAATGTGCCTAGCTGGGCATCCAGCTGTTCAACCACATCATCGACGCGCACCAGATTGGTTTCGGCGCCTTTAAGTTTCAGCTCTGCCTCGTGGCGGCGTTTATAAAGGCCGGAAATGCCAGCCGCCTCTTCCAGAATGCGCCGCCGCGCTTTGGGTTTTGCACTGATCAGTTCCGCGATTTTGCCTTGCCCGACCAAAGCCGGCGAATGCGCCCCGGTCGAGGCATCGGCAAATAGCATCTGCACATCACGGGCACGGGTTTCCTTGCCGTTGGCCTTATAGGCTGACCCCACATCGCGGGTAATACGGCGCACCACTTCCAGTGTGTCCGCGTCATTGAATGCGGGTGGTGCCGTGCGGTCTTGGTTACCCAGCAGAAGCGACACTTCCGCATAGTTACGCGCAGGTCGCGCCGAGGCACCCGCAAAGATCACATCATCCATACCGCCACCGCGCATCGCGGTCGGGCGGTTTTCGCCCATCACCCAGCGCAAGGCTTCCAGCAGGTTGGATTTGCCACAACCGTTCGGCCCGACGACCCCCGTCAGTCCATCAGAAATTATCAATTCCGTAGGATCTACGAAACTTTTAAAGCCTGTAAGTCTGAGCTTGTTGAACTTCACGGTATGATCTGTCCCTATGATTCCATTAAACTATAAAGTGTCGGCTATACCCCTTGTGAGTCAACCTTCAATACCCTGTATCTTGCGTATTTGTGTAAGTTATCCACAACATATTGGTGTTTTCGGCCAAATAAGGCAACTTCAAGACAAAATATGAATGCCGTTATTTCTTAAAACGGGGTCGTAAATCTTCTTGACCAAACCGGCTTTCAAAGGCAATAAAGACGGGCATGGTTCCCCATCAGGATACTAAAGTGTCCGGGGATCAAATGGGAATGTGGACAGGGACGACCCAAACGGGGCCCAAAGCCACAACCGCCCCCGCGACTGTATGTGGAGAGCGCCCGTCAAAAACGCCACTGGTGAAATCACCGGGAAGGCAGACGAAGCGCGGTGAACCACAAGTCAGGAAACCAGCCTTGCATGAAACTTAACCAAACCGTCGGGGATGACGGTATTAGGAGATATATTATGCACATAGAACCCGGAATCGTGGATAGCGCAAAGATGCTATTGGGTGTTGGAACCGCAGCAGGGACCGCTGGTTATTCATCAAAGCTTGTTTACAATACATTACAGGAGCGCGGTCATATTTCGCTGGCTTTACGCAGCGCAATCGCAACTGTATTGGTCTTTTGTTTTTTCCAAGTATTGCCGCACTACGCCGTTGGCGTATCGGAAGTTCACTTTATCCTTGGATCAACCTTATTCCTGATCTTGGGTGCAGGGCCGGCCGCCATCGGGTTGGCACTTGGTCTGCTGGTGCAAGGCGTTTTCTTTGCGCCAATGGATTTGCCGCAATATGGCATCAACGTCACCACGTTACTTGTTCCGCTTTTCGCAATGCGCGCATTGGCAACTAAAATCATTGCGCCAGATACTGCCTATGTCGATCTTTCATATCGCCAAACCTTGGCACTTTCCACGGCTTACCAAGGCGGTGTTGTGGCATGGGTCGCTTTCTGGGCATTCTACGGTCAGGGTTTTGGTGTAGCAAACATCGCATCTGTCCTATCTTTTGGCGGTGCTTATATGCTTGTGGTCATTGTCGAACCACTGGTTGATTTGGCCGTTTTAGCAGGTGCGAAATCAGTGCGCGACCTTCGTAAAACAGGCTTGGTCGCACCACGCCTTTACAAAGCCTAACACACACAAAAATCTGAAAATCATAAAGTCGGAGCAACTTAATGCTCCGGCTTTTCATATTTCAAGCAGGAAAAGCTTATGCCCGCAAAAGTCCCCGCAACTGTTGTCACCGGTTTTCTGGGCGCAGGTAAAACCACCCTGATCCGCCATATGCTGCAAAACGCACGCGGCAAACGCATTGCGCTGATCATCAACGAATTTGGCGATCTGGGCGTGGATGGTGACATTCTGACAGGGTGTGGCGATGAAACCTGCACGGCGGACGATATTGTGGAACTGTCCAACGGCTGCATTTGTTGCACTGTCGCTGATGAATTTATCCCGACCATTGAAAAACTGCTGGCGCGTGATCCCAAGCCAGATCACATCGTGATCGAAACATCCGGACTTGCCCTACCGCAACCCTTGGTGCAGGCGTTCAACTGGCCGGACATCAAAACCAAAGTGACTGTGGACGGCGTGGTTACCGTGGTCGATGGCAAAGCCGTATCCGAAGGGCGTTTCGCCCATTCGGTGGAAGCGGTGGATGCCCAGCGCGCGCAGGACGGAAACCTTGACCACGAAACGCCTCTGTCAGAATTGTTTGGGGATCAGGTGGCTTGTGCCGATATGATTGTGGTCAATAAATCCGATCTGTTGGGCGCGGATGCGGCCTTGGCATTGGTTGCAAAACTGAAAAGTGAAAGCCGCGCAGGGGTGCAGGTGGTCAAGGCCACAATGGGTGCATTGCCGGTGGATGTATTGCTGGGCCAAGGCATTGGCGCCGAGGATGATATGGCGGCGCGTCATGCGCACCATCACCACCATCACGACGATGACCATGAGAATGGCCATGACGATCATCATCACCACGACCATGATCACGATGAGTTCGAAAGCTTCGTTGTGGAACGGAATGAGGTCGCGGACGTGGCGGCATTTTGCACGCAGGTCGCAGATATTATCCGCAGCCATGACATCTTGCGCCTGAAAGGTTTTGTCGCCGTTACAGGCAAGCCCATGCGCCTGACCATCCAAGCGGTTGGCCCGCGCATTGACAGTTATTTCGACAAGCCTTTTGGCAGTGATCCGCGCACCACACGACTGGTGGTGATAGGGCAGGCTGGGCTGGATCAAGCCGCTATTGCGAAAGCTCTGCAAGCGTGAGCAAAATCCACATAACACAGGAAAGCCCCATCACTGATGACGGACATACGCTGATAAATGGCAGCGAGGCCGCGTTGCGTGCGGTTTATTCGGCAGATGAGTGTTTCACCTTCACGGCAGATGAATTGCTGGACGATAAAGTAAGCTTCTTCGTTGCCCGCAAAAACGGGGTTGCAATGGGCTGTATCGCTTTGGTTAATGAAGTGGCTTATGGCGAAGTGAAACGGTTATACGTCCCCGATCACGCGCGCGGTCTGGGCATCGCCAAGGTTCTGATGGCGCATCTGGAAACGCAGGCAAAAGCGCAAGGTTTCAGATATGTGAAACTGGAAACCGGCGATAAACTGGTTGCTGCCGTCGCCCTATATAAATCGCTAGGCTATGATGTCTGCGAAAAATTCGGCCCTTATGAAGATGACCCTGTCAGCCTGTTCATGAAAAAGGCCCTGTAATGCATTTGCTTGCAGCCACCCCCGGAAGCATCGATGATGGCTCCGAGCCGTTCGATCTGGGCCAAACCCCCGCTGACATCGTGTTTATCTCGGCGGCTGACACCGAACTTGCGGGCCTGTCCGAGGCACGCTCTATACTGGACAATACCGGTAGTTTGCGGCTGGCCAGCATGATGCACCTGCAACACCCGATGTCGGTTGATCTGCACATTGAAAACTGCGCGCAAAAATCAAAACTGGTGATTGC
>DAOUQS010000281.1 GCA_030625465.1 Amylibacter sp.
CGTTGCTGAAAGCTGGTTTCTTCGGCATTGCCGACGATCCGCGCCCCGCCATGCAGTTTTTCCACAGCCCCGACCGTTGCCAGATGTTTGATGTTGCGGCGCACCGTTTCCTCACTGACGTTCAAGCTTTGTGCAATTGACTGAATGCGCGCGGAGCCACCTGATCGGTGAAGCACATCAAGAATCTCTTGTTGGCGATGATTTGGTTGCGGTTTCATAGTGGCATTTTACATCCTAATCTGCCGGATTTTAAGGGTTTATTTGCTTAATCTCACATCATTTTCCCCAATAAGCCACAAAAAAGTGCGGTTATTTGTTAAAAGCCAATATTAAATGTTGCTTTATGTTGGATTTTGGCAAATCCTGTAGCCACATGAAGAAGGGAGAAGGATATGAGGGAATATTTGTTAACAGCCGCGATGCTGACAGCACTTGGTGCCACAGGGGCCAATGCAGGGGTGGAATCGCTGGATCCGATAAAACTGACAACACATGACTGGACTGGCCAGATCATCACGACGACCATTATGGGCGAGGTGCTGAAAACCGCCGGTTATAATGTGAAGTATGTTCAGGCCGATTATATTGCCCAGTTTGCAGGTCTGAAAACCGGCGATCTGGATGTCGCGATGGAAATTTGGGAAACCACCGGACGCGAAGCCATGGATGAGGCTTTTGCCACCGGGAACGTGGTTAACATGGGCGAAACCGGCATGGATGCAATCGAGGAATGGTGGTATCCGGCCTATATGGAAGAGGTCTGTCCGGGCTTGCCCGACTGGAAAGCGTTGAACGCTTGTGCGGCAGAGTTTGCCACGCCTGAAACCGCGCCTTTGGGGCGTTATTTAGGTGGCCCTGTAACATGGGGCGGTTTTGATGATGAACGCGTTGAAGCCCTGGGTATGGACTTTGAAGTGGTGCATGCGGGTACGGATGCGGCATTGTTTGCGGAGCTTGAGTCTGCATACCAACGTAAAGCGCCGATTGTTTTGTGGCTTTATTCACCGCATTGGGCACCTGCCAAATATGACGGCAAGTTTGTAGAGTTCCCGCCATATTCAGCGGAATGCTATAATGACGCTTCTGTCGGTATGAATGCCGATGCGGCTTATGACTGCGGTAAGCCTACGGGGCCGATCTGGAAAGTTGGCTGGAAAGGTGTTGCGGAAAAATGGCCTGGTGCGGCAGCCGCAATTGAAAAATTCAACATTTCCAACGCGGATATGGGTGCATTGGTGTCTAAGGTTGATTTAGACGGTGTTTCCATTGACGATGCGGTTGCGGGATGGCTTGATGCCAATAAAGCGGCTTGGTCTGCCTGGATCGAATAATCACCAAAGGCGGGGCCGTTGACTGGCCCTGCCTACAGGTTTTCTGAAACAATTGAATAATTACGAGGCTTCAATGCAGCGACCCGTCAAGTTGGATTGCCGTGGGGTGTGGAAGGTCTATGGATCAAACCCCGCTGAATTTATGCAGGCCCATAACGGCGCCCCAAGTGATGCGGATTTGGCGCGATCAGGGATGATAGGCGCAGTTCGTGATGCCAATGTGCAAATCCGTGATGGCGAGATTTTTGTGATCATGGGGCTGTCGGGTTCCGGAAAATCGACGCTGGTGCGCTGTCTTTCGCGCCTGATCAATTCCACCGCAGGGCAGATTGATTTTGAGGGCCAAGACCTGTTGGCGATGTCCGAAAAGGAATTGATCGCGTTGCGGCGTACAAAAATGGGTATGGTGTTCCAGCAGTTTGCGTTGCTGCCGCATTTGACCGTCTTGCAAAACACAGCCTTTCCGCTGGATGTGCAGGGGGTGGATCGCAAGACCCGTGAAGCGCGCGCGCGTGAAATGGTGGAACTGGTGGGCCTTGGTGGTCGCGAAGATTATTTTCCACGGCAATTATGCGGCGGGCAACAACAACGGGTCGGCATAGCACGATCTTTGGTAACGGAACCCGATCTGTGGTTTCTGGACGAACCTTTTTCAGCGCTTGATCCCTTGATCCGGCGCGAAATGCAGGATGAGTTTTTGCGCCTGCAAGGGTTGTTAAACAAAACCATTGTTTTCATCACCCACGACTTTGACGAAGCCATTCGTCTGGCCGACCGTATCGCGGTGATGAAGGACGGGCGGATTGTGCAAACCGCAACACCTGAAGAGCTGATTATGAACCCTGCCGACGACTATGTTGCAGAGTTTACCCGCCATATATCGCGGGCAAAAGTAATGCGTCTGGCCTCGGTTATGACAGCGGGGGTGCCGGATGAAAACTATGCCGGCGATCTGGATGGCAGCCTAAGTGTGGAGGCCGCCGTTGACCGGATTGAAGCGGCGGATCAGCCGTTTCGGGTGCTTGATGTGGCGGGCAAACCGGTTGGCACAATCGGGGCGCAAGCGGTGATAGATGTGTTGATCGGGCGCGGGCAGGCGTGATGCGCTTTTGGCGATATATCACGCAACCGGCCAAATTGTTTTGGCTGGGATTATTTTCCATCACATGGGTGTTGTCGGCAAATTCTTTCGGTCTGTATAAGGCCTTTGATGCGCGCTGGATCATACGTTACCCGAAGAAATGGGAAATGCCGCTGGCGGATAGTATTTCGGATGCGATGAAATGGCTGGTCGAAGATGCCAGTTTCGGGTTGTTCACATTCCGGGAATTTACCCGATTCATATCATCACTAATCGAGTGGCCTTATCAAG
>DAOUQS010000292.1 GCA_030625465.1 Amylibacter sp.
GTGTTACGCGTTCTTCGCCCATTCCCAATAAAGATCGCGGGCTTGTTCGGTAACCGGCCCGATAGGGTATTCACGGTCTTCGATTTTCACAATCGGTGTGACCTTCGAGATGTTACCGCTTAAAAATACCTCGTCTGCCGCATCAAAGTCTTCAAAGTCCAACGTCACTTCCTGAACCTTGTGCCCTGCGGCCTGCAACAGCTTGATTATGCGCTGGCGTGTAATGCCGTTCAGGAATGTACCGTTCGGTACAGGCGTGCGCACAATACCGTCCTTGACCATGAAAATATTCGCGGTGGCGGTTTCTGCGACATTGCCCAATGGGTCGGCTACAATCGCGTTGTTATAACCGCGTGCATGTGCTTCGCGGATCATCCGGCCATTGTTGGGATAAAGGCAGGCAGCTTTGGCATTTACAGGGGCCATTGTCATCATCGGGCGTGTAAATTGTGTGCGGCACAGGGTTTGGCTGGCGCTGGCCGGTGCCATTGGTAGTTGTTCCAGACACATGCAAAAAACAGTCGAGGCGGGGTCCGGAATGACCACACCGATACCGCCTTCTTTGGACCAGTACATCGGACGGATATAGACGGGGGCGTTAGGTGCGAATTTGGCCAGCCCTTCCATTGTCAGGGACATCAATTCGGGTACGCTTAACGTCGGTTCCAGTCCCATCACCACTGCTGAATTATTCACGCGTGCGCAATGCGCTTCCAGATCGGGGACAACCCCGTCAAAGGCCCGCGCGCCGTCAAACACAAGCGAGCCCAACCAGGTTCCGTGATCGGCGGCGTTCATCACAGGTAAATCGCCCTGATGCCACGCGCCGTTGAAATAGGTCCAGATAATATCCCCGACTGCCATGTTGTACTTCCTTTATTCTGGGATTGTATTATTGCGCCTGTATAATACCGCGAAGTTGTCAAATCCGCCAGATACAAACAGTTTTGTCTGCGTTATCTTTTTTCGTTATTCTTCTGTCAAAATAAATTCAGGATCCACCGGCACCTGCATTGCGTTTGACAAATGGTTTGTTTTCGCGGCCAAAGACACAATTTTCAACACCTCTGCGTGTTGTGCCGGTGTCATCCCTTTGGCCCGTGCTGCAGCCGAATGGGAATGTACACAATATTCACAATTGTTAATGATCGACACCGCCAGATACAGTAGCTCTTTGGTCAGTGGATCCAGATCGGACGGGGTTGCCATGACGGCCTTTACCTCGGACCAGGTGCGTTCCAGCAAATCCGCATCAAATGCCAGATAACGCCAGATATTATTGATGAAATCCGATTTACGGGTAAGGCGAATGTCGTCGAACACCGCTTTAACGCGTGGATCCGCTTCCGGGCTTTTCGGGGGTAAAATAGCAGGCATTTATGCGTCCTTTTTGATGCGGATAAGGGGGTGACCGGTATGGGAAACCGCAGCTTACCCAGTGATCACTGGTTTAACTGTAGCTCCAAGGCTGCAATCCGTCCAGTCTGCTGATTTTATTGTTCAAGGGCCGGTGCTATCTGACGGAATTGATCCGCAATGCATCGCGCCATCCGGGATAAATACTGTCGGCATCCTGTGGAAAACTTTCAAATGCACGGGCAAACTGTTTGTGTTCTTTGGCAAATTCGACCGGATCAGCGCCTTGTTTCCAGCACTGTTCGGCTTGGCGCAATGAGATCGCACCAGATGCCGCGCCATCAAGATGCCCGAAAGCACCACCGCCTGCGGTCAGGATCAGATTGGAATGGCCAAGGTTTTCAAAGAAGCCGGGCATTCGCAGTGCATTCATGCCGCCCGATATAATGGGTGTGGTCGGCTTCATGCCTTCCCATTCCTGATGGAAATAGGGCCCCTGCGCACTGTCGTCGGTGATCATATAGGCCATTAACCTGTCTGCGGGCTCGCCTTCCATTTTGCCATATCCCATGGTGCCGGTATGAAACCCCGAGGCGCCTTGCATGCGTGCCATTTTGGAATGGACAAACGATGTGTAGCCGCGCATGGATTGTGGCGATGTCACGGCCCCGTGGCCTGCACGATGATAGTGTAAATACTGGTCGGGAAAGGTTCTGCGTGCCGTGGTGATTGCTGCGGGCCCTGTCACATAACCGTCCACAAGGAATGCAACGTGGTCAGCGTTTTCCGCGAAGGTTTCCAGAATAAACTCACCACGCGCAACCATTTCGTAATGGTCGTCAGCCGAAATATTTGCTGAAAATAATTTTGCCTCGCCGGTTACATCCTGTGCGCGTTTCATTGCGTCCGCGATCAAAGGTATGGTTTCGCGCAAAGGCGCAAATAACTGGTTGCCTTGGGGCTCATCATTTTTAATGAAGTCACCACCCAGCCAGAAATCGTAACATGCATTGGCAAAGGGTTTTGGACGCAGGCCCAATTTTGGCTTGATGATCGTGCCAACGATAAAGCCGCCATCAACAACCGGGCGGCGTAACACGCGCCACAAATCTTGGATTGTGGTTGATGGGCCGTCAAACAGGCGCAAGAATTCCGGCGGGATATAAAAATCGTG
>DAOUQS010000195.1 GCA_030625465.1 Amylibacter sp.
GTGGGTCACGCGGTCCAGCATGCCGTGTTCCAGAAGGTATTCAGAGCGTTGGAAACCCTCTGGTAACTTCTCGCGGATGGTTTGTTCGATCACGCGGGCCCCGGCAAAACCGATCAGGGCTTTGGGTTCGGCAATATGAACATCGCCCAGCATCGCATAACTGGCAGTCACGCCACCCGTTGTCGGATGGGTTAAAACCACGATAAACGGCAGGCCGGCCTCTTTCAGCATTTGCAGCGCCACGGTTGTGCGGGGCATTTGCATCAACGAAAGAATACCCTCTTGCATGCGGGCGCCACCAGCGGCGGAAAACAGGATTAGCGGGCATTTGCGTTGCACCGCACGTTCGCAGGCACCGATGATCGCATTGCCCACGGCCATACCCATAGAGCCGCCCATGAATGCAAAATCCTGACCTGCGGCAACAATCGGGGTGCGCCCGATTTCACCTTCGGCGACCAGCATTGCATCAGGCTCGCCGGTTTTCTTGATTGCGGCTTTCATCCGGTCCGGATATTTTTTCTGGTCTTTGAACTGTAGCGGGTCGGCGACAGCACCCTGTGTTTCAAGTGCGATATAAATGCCGCCATCGAACAGGGTTGCAAACCGTTCGCGCGGGGAAAACGCCATATGGTGATTGCAATTGGTGCATACGTTCATCGCGTCTTTTAGTTCACGGTGAAACAGCATGGTTCCGCATTCTTTGCATTTCGTCCAAAGATTGTCGGGTGTTTCACGGCGTGAAAACAACGAGTTGATCCGTGGGCGGACGTAATTGGAAATCCAGTTCATGGGCGCAGACAGCCTTTGTTGTTATTCAGTGCCTACAAATACTTTGTGGCGTTGGAAATTGCAATCACAACTGCGGTCTCTTTTTGCACCAAAGCAAAAACAATCCGTATAGCAGGGACATGAAAATAAAATCATACATCAGAAATGATCTGATTGCCGCTTCATCGGACACATGAACCGCTGTTTTATACAACCCAAGGCCCGACAGCGGGCCATCCAAAGCGACGATGGTTAAAGCGAAAATATTATTTGCAAAGTGTAAGCCAATGGCGGTTCCAAGGTTTCCGGTGCGCGCCGTGACCTCTGCTGCGATTAGCCCGAAAAGTGTTGTGTGGGCCACAACCAGCCATGCGTTTGCGCCCATGTTTTCGGGGTCGAAATGCAACATGCCGAATGCGACAGATGGCAAGAAATACCATGCCCAGCGGCTATTGAAACGGGCCGCCAGTTGTTGTTGGAAATAGCCGCGAAACACCAGTTCCTCGGACAGGATTTGTATGAACAGTAACGGAATGGCGATGAGCATCCACTTTATCCATACTGGAAATTCCATGTTTTTGACCGGTGGGTCGATGAATGAGAATAGGACAAACCCGATAAAAGAGATCACCGAAAGGAACAAAAACCCGTTCCTGAAGCCAATCGCAACATCCGGTAGATTTGACCCCAGCAGGCTGCGCAACCCGCGTTTATGCACCCATTTTGTAGCAAGAACGACGCCCAGAAACATACCGATGAAACTAAGCAGTATTATGATCACGCTGCCGGGTTCGGTGCCCATGGCAAAGCTTCCCAGATGGGACTCAACAGAATTTGCGCTTGTCCCGTTCATTTCCGCGATGACGTTAAAATAGATGCCAAGCCCGAAAAAGATGAGCATCATAAAAATCATGTATGTGGCTACTAAAACGATCAACCCGAAAAAAAGCCGCCATAGGGATTTGGTTGCGATTGCGGGCGCATAATATGCTTGGAACTTTTGGTTGATCTTTGGAAGCAATAATTCAGTCCTTATTTATTAAACGCTGCAATAAGCATGTTTAGAACAGATGCTTGCGGCACGTTAGCGAATTACGAAACCGGTAACAACGCGTTTTGCAGGGAATTCGGATGAACACATATTGCGCATGTACCGGAATGTTTCTTATCAACGGGCAGTTGAAATATTGCGCCGCCTATAACTTTGAAGTAGGTATGCGGGTACTTTTGAAATATATACGGGATCATAGGTAAAGGGCATCGTGTTGGGCAGGATCAAAAAATTTCTTGATAAGCGTCGTATTGAACGCAGCCTTAAACGGTGGGACGGTCAAAGCCGTGCGGCCAAGACGATGGGCTTTAGTGAATTGCGTGTGCTTCGCAGCGATGCAAGGCGGCTGCAAAGCCGGGTGAACAGAATAAACCACATCGCGGTATCGCGCATGACTTTACCGGTTATCGGTTCCAAAGCGATTAAAAAACCGCAGGGCACTGAATGGGCGTACCGGCCTGAAATATGGTCGGGGCCGGTTAGCCCAAGTGGTATGTCCTCTATTGCGAATAAATCGAAAATTGGAAATGAACTGGCACTTTTCCATGATTGCAAAGTCAGTGAGATGACGCTTCGCCAGGTGCGGAATAATCAAGAGGGCGATTTGGCGCCATTTGGTATCCAGCTGGATGTTTTCAATTTTGAAGGCTCGTTTCTGTCACTGGCAATTGAAATGCCGCATGATGCTGTCGAGGGTCTTAAAAAAGAACATATTATACGTTTGACGTTGATTATCGATAGCGAAAGACCGCAGGAAATGTTCGCCAGATTGAACCTGCGGCACGGGCCCAATACCGAACAAATCGTGCGTGAACTGGACTTGTCCACGCGTGAGCTGTTTGTGGAGTTTGATTTGTTCTATACAAATTTCAAAGAAGCCCGCGCGCAAAGTATCTGGTTCGATTTGATCTTTGAAAGCCCGTCAATGAACCAGATCACAGTGCGTGATGTAACCGTTATCCGCCGCCGTCGCGCCAACACCTAAAGGAATAAAATGTTGAAATCATCACCCCTTGCACGAAAACGCATCGCCAATGGCGTATATGAAGGTGTGTATAAAGGACAGAAAACCCAGGTAGCCGCCCCTGCGCTGACGCTAAGTTATATGGGCGAGATCATCAGTGATTTGTCGGCCGAGCCGCTGGATGCAGAGGAAAACACCTGGATTGTTCGCGGCAATATTCCGACACAGGCGATTACTGACGGCATACAGACTTTCTTGCTTTGTAGGGCAGGCGAAAATACTGTGCTGGACAGTTTTTCGGTTGTCGCGGGTGCATCGCTGGATGATGATCTGCGCCATGAGATAAATTTGCTGCGCGCAGAACTGGATATGCTAAAACGCGCCTTTCGCCGCCATTGTGTCGAGACCATGTGATGACGCCGCGTTTTGCGTGACAATTATGCGTAACGCTATAGGATTTTAACTAATTTACAGTGATTTGAGGCTTCGATGACCCACCCGATATATCCCAACCTTTTCCAACCTCTGGATCTTGGTTTCACACAGTTGAAAAACCGCGTTTTGATGGGCTCGATGCATACAGGGCTTGAAGAATTGGGCGATTGGAACCGTGTTGCACAGTACTATGCCGCCCGCGCACGCGGTGGTGTGGCGCTGGCTGTAACGGGTGGAATGGCACCGAATGTTGAAGGTGCGGTTTTGCCGGGGGCCTGCGGGCTGTTCAGCGATAAAGACATTGAAAATCACCGTATTGTCACCGACCGCGTGCATGCAATGGGTGGCAAAATCGCGATGCAAATCTTACATGCGGGACGCTATGCGTTTTCGCCCAAAGCGGTGGCACCCTCTGCGATTAAATCACCTATTTCGCCATTTCCCCCTGCCGAACTGGATGCGGATGGAATAGAAAAACAAATCTGCGATATGGTTGTGGCCGCAACCCGTGCGCAAACGGCGGGTTATGATGGCGTTGAAATAATGGGTTCCGAGGGTTATTTTCTGAACCAATTTCTTGTGACGCATACCAACAAACGTACAGATGAATGGGGCGGCTCTTATGAAAACCGTATGCGCCTGCCGGTCGCGGTGGTGCGCCGTGTGCGTGAAGCGGTTGGCCGTGATTTTATCATCATCTACCGGTTGTCGATGATTGATCTGATCCCGAACGGCTCTACTTGGCAAGAGGTGGTGCAGCTTGCCAAAGCGGTAGAAGCGGCAGGGGCGACGATCATCAACACCGGCATTGGCTGGCACGAAGCGCGCATTCCGACCATTGCCACCTCGGTGCCGCGTCGTGCTTTTGCATGGGTCACGCAAAAACTGATGGGTGAAGTGAATATTCCGATCATCGCA
>DAOUQS010000366.1 GCA_030625465.1 Amylibacter sp.
CGGAGCCGATCAGACCCAGGGTTTTACTGGTCAGTTCGACCCCCATGAACTTTGATTTTTCCCATTTGCCCGCATGGGTTGAAGTGCTGGCCTCGGGGATTTGACGCGCCACTGCAAACATCATTGCAATCGCGTGTTCTGCAGTTGTGATTGAGTTGCCAAAGGGTGTGTTCATCACGATCACACCTTTTTTGCTGGCCGCTTTCAGATCAACGTTGTCAACACCGATACCGGCGCGACCGATGACTTTTAGATTGTCGGCGGCCGCCAGAAGTTTTTCGGTAACCTTGGTGGCAGACCGGATTGCCAGTCCGTCATATTCGCCGATTTTAGCCAGCAGGGCGTCTTTATCTTTGCCGAGCGCTGGTTCAAAATCAACCTCGATACCATTGTCGCGGAAAATTTGAACGGCGGTTTCTGACAGTTTGTCGGATACAAGTACTTTAGGCATTTTATGCCTCCTTAGAATATAGGGGTAAGCTGGCCATCAGCGGCCAGTAATAATGTTAGGAAAGGGTCGCGATTTGGGTGTCAAACGCCCATGTCAGCCACGGGGTTAACGCTTCCAGATCATTTTGTTCAACTGTGCCACCTGCCCAGATGCGCAGGCCCGCAGGGGCATCGCGGTAGGAACCGATATCATAGGCAACGCCTTGTTGTTCCAGCAATTTGGCCAGCCCTTTGGCGAAAGCAACCTGTGTATTTGCGTCCAGCGCGGTTACACGCGGGTCGGTGATGCACAAACAAACAGAGGTGTTTGACCGTGTTGCGATATCTTCAGCCAGAAAGTCGATCCAGTCGTTTGCCGCCACGAAATCGGCCAGCACGTTCATGTTTGCATTCGCCTTGGCGATCAACCCGTCCTTGCCGCCTTGGGCTTTGGCCCAGTTCAGTGCGAACAGATAATCTTCAACCGCCAGCATAGAGGGTGTGTTGATGGTGGCACCTTTGAAAATACCTTCATTCAGTTTGCCGCCCTTGGTCAGGCGAAAGATTTTCGGCAAAGGCCATGCAGGTGTGTAGCTTTCCAGACGCGCAACCGCCCTGGGTGACAGCACCAGCATCCCGTGGGCAGCTTCGCCACCCAGCACTTTTTGCCAACTGAATGTGGTTGCATCCAGTTTGTCCCATGCAAGGTCCTGGGCAAATGCGGCAGAGGTTGCATCGCAAATTGTCAGACCGGCACGATCCGCTGGAATGAAATTACCGTTCGGAACCTTCACACCCGATGTGGTGCCGTTCCATGTGAAAACAACGTCATTGTCAAAGTTCACAGCCGCCAGATCAGGCAGTTGACCGTAGTCAGCCAGATGGCGATTCACATCATCCAGTTTCAACTGTTTCACAACGTCGGTGATCCAGCCTGCGCCAAAACTTTCCCATGCAAGCATATCAACGCCGCGCGCGCCAAGCAGTGACCAAAGGGCCATTTCCATGGCACCTGTATCAGAGGCCGGAACAATGCCGATTTTGTAATCGGCCGGAATGTTCAATACTTCGCGGGTGGTTTCAATGGCGGCCAGCAATTTGTCTTTACCGATGGCGGCACGGTGCGAACGGCCAAGGGCAGCATTTGATAATGCATCAAGCGACCATGTGGTCGGTTTGGTGCAGGGGCCGGATGAGAATTGGGGATTATTCGGGCGAATGCCCGGTAGTGGTATCGTCATAGTATGGTATCCTTACAGATAATTGCCCTTCGTTGGGGAAGGGTGTCCCACTTGCCGCTTTAGGGATATGAAGAAGGGGATGCAACAAAAAATGCTGGTCAAGATGCCGCATTTCGTT
>DAOUQS010000032.1 GCA_030625465.1 Amylibacter sp.
GTTTGAACCACGCCCAGTTCGGGCATACGCGCCCACAATGAATATTCGCTTTGAACTGCCAGCAACGGGGTAACCGCATGGCCGCGCCGGATGGTTGTGGGGGAAACCTCGGATAGGCCCCAGCCGCCGATCTTGCCTTCGTCAATCAGTTTGCCCATGGTCAGGGCAACGTCTTCAATCGGGCAGGTCTGGTCGCGGCGGTGAATATAGTAAAGGTCGACGTAATCCACACCAAGGCGTTCAAATGAACCTGCCAGTGCGCCGCGAATATATGCTTCGGAATTGTTATATCCGCGCGGTTTCACCACAATGCCGCACTTTGTGGCGATTTTGAACTTGTTGGGGCGTTTCTTGATATAGGCGCCAAGCACGGTTTCGGATTTGCCCATGCCATAAATATCGGCTGTATCCAGAAAATCTATCCCCATATCAATCGCCGCATCCAGACAGGCAAAGCTGGTTTTATCGTCTGTCGGGCCAAAAAACCCTGCAAAACTCATACATCCCAGTCCAATTGCACTGATTTTAGGGCCATTTGTGCCAAGTTTGCGATATATCATGTAAACTCTCTTGATTTTGCTTTGGTATTTCAATTTTCCTGATACGCTGCATGGATGTTTGAAACAATAGAAATCCCCGCATGGACAGTTTGGCTTGCCGGTATACTGGCAATGATCGGGCTGCTGGACCGTATTTTGATGCCGACAGTGCGCTGGTATCTGCGCCGCCGGATGAACAAGGCCATTCTGGTTCTAAACGATAAGCTGCAACTGAAAATCCAGCCCTTCAAGCTGACCAAAAGGCGGGTGATGATAGATCGGCTGGCTTACGATCCGCAAGTGATCGACGCGATTGTCGCACATTCCCAAGCCGAACAAATACCGTACCCCGTCGTCGAACAAATGGCGCATCGCTACGCCCGCGAAATTGTGCCGTCGTTTTCCGCAACCGGGTATTTCGGCGTCGCGATTAAAGTGGCCCGCTGGCTTTCACGGTCGTTGTACCGCGTGCGGCTGGGCTATGTGGATGAAAAAACACTTAAGGATATAGACCCCGAGGCCACGGTGGTGTTCGTGATGAACCACCGCTCGAATATGGATTATATCCTGGTGACATACCTTGCGGCATCGCGCTCTGCCTTGTCTTATGCGGTTGGTGAATGGGCGCGGGTCTGGCCGTTAAAGCCGTTGATCAGCAGCATGGGAGCCTATTTTATCCGCCGTAAATCGCGCAACCAGCTTTATCGCCGGGTTTTGGCGCGTTACGTGCAAATGGCAACGGCCGCAGGCGTGACACAAGCCGTCTTCCCCGAAGGTGGTTTGTCGCGTGACGGCAAGCTGAAGCCGGCAAAGCTGGGTTTGCTAAGCTATATGGTTGCGGATTTTGATGCCGAGACCAGCCGTGACATTTACTTTGTTCCGGTCGGGCTGAATTACGACAGGGTTCTGGAGGACCGCGTTCTGCTGGCTTCGGAAAAAGGTATAAAAACCAGCGGAATGACCAAGCTTACCGCCTTTTTGCGCTTTATGATGCGCCAGATAGGCTTGCGTCTGACCGGCAAGTTTTACCGCTTCGGTTATGCCAGCGTCAGCTTTGGCGCGCCTGTGTCCTTTAAGAATTTCCTGAAAACCCACGGTCACCGCAAGCAAGAAGTGATGACCAAAGCGCTGGGCAAGGAATTGATGTCAAAGGTCGGGGAAGTGATCCCGGTTCTGCCGGTGTCTTTGGTGGCACGGGTTTTCCTGACCAATCAAAAAACACCGCTTGGCAAAAAGGCGATCATCAATAAGTGCAACGTAATCCTGCAAAAGCTGTTGGATAACGGGGCCTATATGCACATTCCGCACAAGAATTTTGAATATGCGGTCGAGGTTGGCTTGCGCATGCTGATGCTGCGCCATGTGGTCGTCGAAAAGGATGATAAATACTGCGTGCAACCTGAAGAGCTGGACTTGTTGCGCTATTACGCCAATGCCATTGCCCATTTAGGCTAGCTTCGCGGCGTTTTTGCCTGTATTTATTGGGGGTGACACCGCCTTTATGCAGGCCTATAAGGGCCGCGAAATTCTTATTAAAATGGCCAAAACATGATCAAAATATTTGGGCACACAGCCCCCGATACAGACGCAACCTGTTCCGCAATTATCTGGAGCTGGTTTTTAGGCATTAAAGGTGTGGACGCAACACCGTACGTTCTGGGCACGCCAAACACGGAAGCCGCTTTCGTTCTGGAACGCTGGGCATATGACACGCCGGAACTTCTGGAAGATGTAACCGCTGACGATATGGTCGTGATTGTTGACACCAACAACCCCGCCGAGCTGCCGGCGCATATCAATGATGCCACCATCATCGAGATTATCGACCACCACATGCTGGTCGGCGGGCTGAAGACCAACCAGCCGATCAACGTCACGATTGAGCCGGTGGCCTCGACCGCCACGGTTATGGCCAATATGATGGGTGATGAACTGGCAATGGCGCCTGACGCGATCAAGGGTTTGATCCTGTCGTGCATCTTGTCCGATACACTGGAATTCCGCAGCCCGACGACAACGGATGTCGATGTTGATATCGCCCAGGCACTGGCCGCCGAACTTGATCTGGACATTACAGATTACGCGGCTGAAATGTTCGCGGCCAAGTCGGATATCTCGCATTTTTCAGATGCGGAATTATTGCGTCTGGACAGCAAGCAATTTGAAGTGGGCGGCACCAAGCTGCGCGTTTCCGTTCTGGAAACCACCAGTCCCGAAACCGTGTTGTCACGCAAAGCCAGCCTGATGGCTGCGATGCCCGCTGTGGCCAGTGAAGACGGCGTTGATCAGGTGTTGTTGTTTGTTGTCGATATTCTGAACGAAGAAGCCACGCTTTTAATTCCGAATGACACGGTCAAACAAATCGCCGAAAAATCATTTGATACGGCAGTATCCGGTGATGCGATTGTCTTGCCGGGTGTTGTTTCACGCAAAAAACAGATCATCCCAAGCCTGTCCGTTTAAGTACGGCTTAAACCTGATTGTGCAATAAGGCAAAATACAGCTTTGCCTTATTGCCCCTTCGGCCAAATCCGGCCCTGAACGCCCCCGTTGTTGATTAATATCATTAAATCAACCAATTGAAACGGATATATAATATGGAAACAGCGCAATTATTGGCTATTTCCATGTGGATATTAACTTTTCGTTAACTATTTGTTACAAGTATAGGTTGTAATTGTAGTGATAAAAAGTACCGGGGGGCTGAGATGACAGAAAATTGGATGGTTAATGTGCTCGCGGATTTGCAAAAGTTCGCCAAAGACAACCGTATGGGACATCTTGTGGCACAGCTGGATGACACGATCCATATCGCCGCGATAGAAATGGCGCCGGATGATGATGCCATCAGCATTGTGAAACATTGCCCCGATGACAAACCCGAATACCCACAACCGGCTTTTGTCGTCTAGGGCCTAATCCTCTGGCCATGGTCAGCACTTGGGAATACACTGGCGGCAACCCACAAAGAGAATCCCGCAGGTATGCAATTTTCCGAAGATCAGGCCTTTGCCTATGACACTATCAGCGGTGCGCTTAAGCGTGCGGGTGTCGATTTGGACAATGCAACCTTGCTGCCCGAAGGCGGCAAATCGCAGGTGCTGGCGGTGCTGGGCAAGGCGGGTTCAGGCAAGACCATGTTGCTGGCAAAGCTGGGCGAAGCGCTAGCTGAGGCCGGCGTCGATATTATCTCGGGCGATTACGAAGGCAAGCCGCGCAAAGACCGCCGTACGCTTGCCATCCTTGCCCCCACGAACAAGGCGGCCAGCGTGTTGCGCAATCACGGTGTGGCCGCGACCACCATTCACCGCATTCTATATACGCCGCTCTATGATCCGGATTATGAAAAAATCGCTGAATGGCTGGCAGGCAACGGTGAACGACCTGAAATTGAAGGCATAACCGACACCGCCCTTGATCGTGCCGCGTTGTTCTACAAAACAAACAAATCCATTCCGGGGGCTTTGGCCACTGCCGGGGTGCGTGGCTCGGACTTTATTATCGGCTGGAAACGCCGTGAAGAGCCGCTGGATATCGGGTTTATCGACGAAAGCTCGATGCTGGACGACAAGCAGTTTGGCGACCTTTGTGATATTTTCACAACCTTGGTGCTGTTTGGTGATCCGGCCCAGTTGGCCCCTGTGGGCCAGTCGGGATCAATGGCATTCGAAAATATCAGCGATAAGCGGACGCTGATTTTAAACCGGGTCCACCGGCAAGAACAGGACAACCCGATCCTTGATCTGGCCCATGCCCTGTCAGACCCCGCGCTAAGCTTTGAAGCGTTTGAGCGGATGATCGAGGAATTGGCGCGTAAAGACGACCGCGTCGTGGTCGCTCCGCGTGTTGAGGCGGGCTTGATGGCACGTTCCCCGGTTTTGTGCTGGCGCAATGCCACCCGCATCCGTCTGATACAGGCGTTTCGCAACGCCTATCATGCCCCCGCAGACATGTTGCTGCCGGGCGAGCCTTTGATTTGTGACGGGATAGAACTGCCTGCGAAACACCGCAAAAAACGGCTGGATCTGGAAGCCCGCGGTCTGATCAAAGGCGCGCAGGTGGTGTATCTGGGGGAAGGGCGCAAGCCCGGCTTTTCGCGCCTGAACGTGATGGGGGCGCGTGACCCTTATGTGTCAGCCGCCACCATTATCAAAATCGAAGCCCCCGATCAGGAAGAGCCGTTTATACCCTATGCCGCCCGCATGGGGGCCAGTTTCCTGCACGGTGCGGCCTGCACCATCCACAAGGCGCAAGGCTCGCAATGGCCCGAAGTGCAGGTGTTTGCGCCGGACATTTACGCCGCATCACGCGCCGGACGGATGGAGGCGGGGATCCCGATGTGGAAACGTCTGGCCTATGTGGCGATCACACGGGCCGAAACACGGCTGCACTGGGTGACGCGCTACCGCTTGGGCAAACCCGACGGGCCGCTGGATGTCAGCGACTTGAAAGATGTGGCACCCCCCGCACTGGAACTAACGGTCGAACCGGTGGAGACGTGAATCGTGCAGGGTATTTTGAGCCGGCCTGACGGGCCGCTGGCTGTAAGTGAATTATAACGTGGCCAAAACGTGATTGTTTTGTGAAAAAACAGTGTTTAAAAAAATACACTCAGTGTAACCTTTTGTAATCACAGTATATTAATATTTATATTTTTTCGTACCCGTTGTTTCAAATCACCATGATAAAGCCTTTTTTAGATGCTTTATTCGTATACGCGTTCAAGGGCTGGGTAAGGTAAATGTGTGTAACCAGTACTTGATTTTAGACAAACTGCTTTATGATTAGGGAATTTGAAATGGGTAAACAGCTGTCAAGAAAATTTATGAGTCACGATGTTGAATTGACTGAAGATATGGCGCAAACGCTTTGTGCATATTTTTCAAGCTATGAAAAAGACGGTGTCGTAACATTGGAAAGCAATGATCTGGGCCTTTGGCTTAAGAACCACCGCAGTAACTCGCGGCAGTTTTTAGGGCGGGCAAGACTGCCGGATAATCAAACGGTTGGCGCTATCGTCCATTAACCGTCGCCCCTAATCGGCACCGCGCATGCAAGACATCAGACTTTATGTGAATTTTCTAAAAAGCTTGGTTTCATCGAACATACTTTCAAGTTCTTGCATGCGGCTTCGGGTTTGGGGCCATATCAGGCTTTGGACCTCGGCCAGAATGGTTTCCAGCAACAACATGCTGGTCACAGAGGAATCCCACGCTGAAGGCACCACAATCCGCGATCCGAAAATCAGGTCGGTAAACTTGCCGATCGGCGAGACCCACTGGTCGGTCAACAAGATGATCTCGGCGCCTTTTTCCGCAGCCATTTCCGCCAGCATCAATGTGCTGTTTTCATACCGCCTGACATCGAAAATCACGATGACATCGCCCTTTTTCATGTTCAGTAAATAATGTGGCCATGCGTTGGAAATCGACTGGATAAGGGTGACGTTTGGCCGGATGACCTGCATGTGCAGGAAAAAATAATCAGCCAATGCACGGGTGATACGCCCGCCAACCACGTAGACAGTCCGGTCGTTGTCAGCCAGTAAATTACAGCTGGCATCGAACACAGCCGGGTCAATCTGGGCCAGAGACTTTTTTATATTTTGCATGACAGCATCGGTAAACCGGTTCAGAATATGCGCATCGGGTGCATCACCGGCCCATTTATCGTGCTTTGCAATCGGGCTGGACAGGGTCGCTTCCAGCTCTTTTCGCAGTTGTTCCTGAAATTCGGGGAATCCTTTGAATCCCAGCTTTTGCACAAGGCGGGCAACTGTTGGGGTTGAAACATCGGCCTTCCCGGCGACAGACGTAATTGAACCCAAGCCCGATACAGGGTAATTTTCCATAATAGTATCAGCAAGTTGGCGTTCTGCACGCGTAAGCGTATCAACTTTTGCCTGTAAGCGTTCCACGATTGTACCTGATGCCATCTGATCCTCCATGGTGTGTATATATCGTCAGAGGTAAATATATTGAAGAGAAATTTACATTATGTTATTGACAGGTGGACGTTAACTGAAGAGAACTTTACAAAACCGACCAAAGGGAATCATTTTGCCGCACGCAGACATACCTGATCTCATTTCAGATGAGCACAGCAATCCAGCCCTTGTGACTAACGTGCAGGGGCAGTCACGTGTGCTGTTGGTGTGCGAGCATGCCAGCCACCATATTCCGGAACGCTATGCGGGGCTTGGTATGATGGATGCGGACAAGATGTCCCATGCAGCCTGGGACCCAGGCGCGTGTGCTGTCGCTGAACGGATGAGCGAAATACTGGATGCACCACTTTTGGTCAGCACGGTTTCGCGTCTGGTATATGACTGTAACAGGCCGCCGACATCGGCAGGGGCAATTCGTGCCATTAGTGAACAAATCGCGGTTCCCGGCAATGTGTCCCTTACCACCGCGGAACAGATAGAGCGGGTTGAAATGGTTTACGAGCCGTTCAAACAGATGCTGACCAAAACAATCAAGTCTTTTGCCTTGTCACCGATACTGGTGACAATCCACAGTTTCACACGCACTTATAATGATAAAAGGCGTGATGTGGATATTGGCTTTATCCACGATGTGGACGCGCGTCTGGCGAAAATAATGGTTGATATGTCTGGCCAGCGTCTGGGGCTGAAATATGCTATGAACGAGCCTTATTCAAAGGCCGATGAAGTGGCCCATACGCTGGAATTGCACGGAACCGATAACGGATTGGTCAATGTGATGGTCGAGATTTGCAACGATCTGATCGAGACCACAGAACAACAGGCGTTGATCGCGCAGATGTTGGTTGATTTATTGAAGACCAGCTTGGATACTCTGAACGAAGACTTATCGTGCGGGGGAGCGAAATGTTAGGATTTGCCAGAAAGTATGTCTGTATTGTTGATGCGGTGAACCGCCGTCTTGGCCGTATTATGATGTATGGAATTTTTGTCATGGTTGCAATTTTACTGTGGTCATCTATTTCAAAAACTTTCTTTTTGCCATCACGCTGGACGCTGGAAGTCGCGCAATTTGCCATGGTGACCTATTACATTCTGGGCGGCCCGTATTCCATTCAGTTGGGTGCGAACGTGCGGATGGATTTGTTTTACGGCGAATGGACAACCCGGCGCAAAGCGCAGGTCGATGCCATTACCGTGTTCTTTTTGATGACGTATCTGGGTGTACTGCTTTACGGTGCGTTTGATTCAACCGCCTATTCCCTGGGTAAGCCCTATAATATGGAAAGCTTCACCTTCTTCAAAAACCTGTTTGTCGGCTTTTTTACCGGCGGTTTTGAAGGCGCACAAGAAGTGATCGGGCGGCTTGAGCGCAGTGCAACTGCGTGGCGACCCTATCTGTGGCCGATCAAGGTCACGATGATTGTCGGGATAATACTGATGTTACTGCAAGCCATTTCAGAGCTGATTAAAGACATCGCTAAAATTAAAGGGGTGACACTGTAATGTCGCATGAGATGATCGCTATAGTGATGTTTTCATCAATGATGTTGATGATGTTCACCGGCCAGCGCGTGTTTGCCGCTATCGGGGTTGTGGGGGCAATTGCCGCTATTACTTTATGGGGGGTTGGTGGCTCGGATATTCCGTTTTCGTCAGCCTTGAAACTGATGAAGTGGTATCCGCTTTTGACGCTGCCGATGTTTATTTTTATGGGCTATGTGCTGTCCGAAAGTAAAATCGCGGATGACCTATACAAGATGTTCCATGTCTGGATGGGCCCTATTAACGGCGGTCTTGCCATTGGTACTATCGGGTTGATGGTGCTGGTATCCGCGATGAACGGTCTGTCGGTGGCCGGTATGGCCATTGGGGCGACGATTGCGCTGCCAGAATTGCTGAAGCGCGGTTATGACAAGAAAATGGTCACCGGGGTGATACAGGCGGGGTCCAGTCTGGGCATCCTTGTGCCGCCTTCTGTGGTCTTGGTGCTTTATGCGATGATCGCACGCCAACCTGTGGGCCAGTTGTGGCTTGCGGGCCTGTTTCCGGGTCTGATGATGGCGGGCATGTTCATTATCTATATTGCGGTGCGTTGTAAGATTAACCCGTCGCTTGGGCCGGTTCTGCCACCTGAGGAACGTATGGTTCCCATGGCCGAAAAACTGCGTCTATTGCGTGCGGGCCTGCTGCCCTTGGGTATTTTCGCGGCAATGATGATCCCGTTCGTGAACGGTTGGACATCGCTGGTGGAAAGCTCTGCCATTGGTGCGATGACGGCCTTTGGTGCGGCGATCCTGAAGGGTCGTATGAACCGCAAGGTGCTGGAAGTATCCGTGCGCCAGACATTGGCAATCTCGTGTATGTTCATGTGGATCATTCTGGCCGCCCTTGGTTTCGGTGCGGTATTTGACGGGTTGGGCGCGGTAGACGCGATTGATAACCTGTTCACAGAACGCCTTGGCCTGTCGCCTTGGGTGATCTTGATCCTGATGCAGCTTTCATTCCTTGTGATGGGTACATTTCTGGACGACACCGCCATGCTGGTGATCGTCGCACCGCTTTACGTGCCGCTGGTTGGTGCTTTGGGCTTCGATCTGATCTGGTACGGTGTGCTATACACCATTACAACACAGATCGCCTATATGACGCCGCCGTTTGGCTATAACCTGTTTTTGATGCGTGCCATGGCGCCGCCGGAAATAACGCTGCGGGACATCTATAGTTCGATCGTACCGTTCGTGCTGATCATGGTGCTGGCCTTGGCCACCATAATGATCTTCCCGAAGATCGCACTATGGCTGCCACACGCTGTTTACGGACTATAAGAAGAACTCCGACAGGAGCGCAAATATCACCGCCTGCAATTTGGGCACATAATAACCAACTAGGAGACTGAAAATGACAACAAGACGTAAGTTTATAACCACCGGCGCTGCCGGCGCGGTCGGCGCAAGCCTGGCAGCCCCAGCACTTGCCGCTTCCACGATCAAATGGCGTATGCAAACATATGCAGGCGCATCATTGGCTGAGCATGTCGTCACACCGGCGATCAACATGTTTAACCAGATTGCTGGCGACCGCATGCAAATCGAACTGTTCTATGGCGACCAATTGGTTCCAACAGGCGAATTGTTCCGTGCGATGCAAAAAGGCACAATCGACGCGGTGCAATCCGATGATGACAGCATGGCATCCCCTACGGATGTTACTGTTTTCGGTGGGTATTTCCCATTCGGTTCGCGCTACAGCCTTGATGTGCCCGTATTGTTCAACCAGTATGGCCTGAATGAAATTTGGGACGAAGAATATTCCAAAGTTGGCGTCAAGCACATCAGTGCAGGCGCTTGGGACCCATGTCACTTCGCCACTAAAGATCCGATCCACAGCTTGGCTGACTTGAAAGGCAAACGTGTGTTTACCTTCCCGACAGCGGGTCGCTTCCTTGAACAGTTCGGTGTTGTTCCTGTAACACTTCCTTGGGAAGACATTGAAGTTGCGATGCAAACCGGCGAGCTGGACGGCATTGCATGGTCAGGCATCACCGAGGACTACACAGTAGGCTGGGCAGATGTAACAAACTACTTCCTGACCAACAATATTTCAGGCGCATGGGCAGGGTCTTTCTTTGCCAATATGGATCGCTGGAATGAACTGCCGGAAGATCTGCAAACATTGTTCCGCGTTTGTTGTGACCAGTCACATTACTACCGTCAGTGGTGGTACTGGGGTGGTGAAGCATCCTTGCGTGTGAATGGGCCGAAGATGAAACTGACAACTATTCCTGATGCGGAATGGGATACAGTTGAAGCGGCCGCGCAAGTATTCTGGGATGAAATTGCAGCCGAAAGCGAAACCAAAGCGAAAGTTGTTAAAATCTTCAAGCAATATAACGCTGATATGGTTAAAGCCGGACGCCCGTACCGTTACGGCTAATCACAACGGATAAAATACAAAAGTCGGGCGCGTCATTGGCGCGCCCTTCAACCTTCAATCTCTGGGAAATATGGACATGTCTGGAATTTTAAGTTTTGACACGCTGAAATCGCAAGTCGCGGATGGCACTATTGATACCGTTCTGGTCTGTATCATTGACATGCAGGGCCGCCTGATGGGCAAACGCTTTGTTGCGCAACATTTTGTTGATGGCGGCTGGGAAGAAACCCATTGCTGCAATTACCTGCTGGCCACCGACCTGGAGATGGCAACACCCGATGGTTATGCCTCGACCAGTTGGGAAAGCGGCTATGGCGACTATGTGATGAAGCCTGACATGGCCACATTGCGCGCAGTGCCTTGGCTGGAAGGCACCGTGATGATCTTGTGCGATGTGCTGGATCACAACACCCACGAACCGGTGCCGCATTCGCCACGCGCGGTGCTGAAAAAGCAAATCGCGCGTCTGGCTGACATGGGGTTCGACCCGATGATGGCGACCGAACTGGAATTCTTTATCTTCGAGAAAAGCTTTGATGATATCCGCAAGTCGGGTTTCCGCGATCTGGAGCCGATCAGTGGTTACAATGAAGATTACCACATCTTCCAGACCACCAAAGAAGAACATATTATGCGTCCGATCCGTAACCACCTTTACGCCGCCGGGCTGCCTATCGAGGGCACCAAGGGCGAAGCGGAAGCGGGTCAGGAAGAGCTGAATATCAAATACGGCACCGCGATGGACACGGCCGATCACCACACAATCGCGAAACACGCGATCAAGGAAATTGCCTGGCAACAGGGCCATGCGGTGACGTTCTTGCCGAAGTGGGATCAAGCCCGCGTGGGATCATCGTCACATGTGCATCAATCCTTGTGGAAAGACGGCAAGCCTGCGTTCTTTGACAAGGGCGCCGATCTGGGTATGTCGCAACTGATGCGCGATTATATGGGTGGTTTGCTGAAATACGCACCGGATTACATGTATTTCCTTGCGCCCTACATCAACAGCTATAAACGCTTTTCAAAGGGTTCGTTCGCGCCGACGCGCACGATCTGGTCGGTGGATAACCGCACCGCAGGTTTCCGGCTTTGTGCCGCTGGCAGTAATGCCGTGCGTATCGAATGCCGCATCCCCGGATCAGACATGAACCCGTACCTTGCAATGGCCGTACAACTGGCTGCAGGCATCAAGGGTATTGAAGATAAAGAGCCACTTGACCCACCATCCGAAGGTGACGCATATGCGGGCAAGGGCGGCTATATCCCGCAAAACCTACGGGATGCGAAAGACACCCTGAAAGCTTCAAAAATGTTACGCGAGGCTTTGGGCGACGATGTGGTTGATCACTATACCCGAGCGGCAGAGTGGGAACTGGAAGAATTTGACAAGGTCGTGACCGATTATGAAATCGCACGCGGATTTGAAAGAGTATAGCAATGACAAACACTGTAAAATGTATCTCGCCCATTGATGGGTCACTTTATGCTGAACGTCCTGTTCTGACGATGGACGCGGCCAATGAAGCTGTTGCGCGTGCAAATGCGGCGCAGGTTGAATGGGCCGCACGACCCCTGACCGAACGCATTGCGTTGGTGCAGGCAGGCGTGGCCGCCGTGGGTGAAATGAACGACGAGATCGTCATCGAGCTGGCACATCAAATGGGCCGGCCTGTGCGTTACGGCGGCGAATTTGGCGGCTTTAACGAACGTGCCAGCCATATGGCGGATATCGCGGTTGATGCTTTGGCCCCGATTATCGTTGAAGACAGCGATGCGTTTTCGCGCAAGATCAAGCGGGTACCCCACGGCGTGGTGTTGGTGGTAGCCCCTTGGAACTACCCCTATATGACGGCTGTGAATACGGTTGCGCCTGCGCTGATCGCAGGTAACGCGGTGATGCTGAAACACGCATCACAAACCTTGTTGGTGGGTGAACGTATGGCGGCGGCTTTCCATTATGTGGGCATCCCTGAGGATGTGTTCCAGAATATGTTTTTGGACCACGGCACGACCTCTGCACTGATCGCGGCCAAATCCTTTGGCTTTGTGAACTTCACCGGCTCTGTCGGTGGCGGGCAGGCGATGGAAACAGCGGCCGCCGGTACGTTTACCGGTGTCGGCACAGAGCTGGGCGGCAAAGACCCGGGCTATGTGATGGA
>DAOUQS010000422.1 GCA_030625465.1 Amylibacter sp.
TTTTCGCAGCATTCAGATAATCTTAACAAAGATGATCTAGGATTGATCTGTTCCTTTGGTGCGGGCTATTCCGTCGGCAGTGTTTTGGTCAAACGTGCAGGTTAAAATAACCGCCCGCCGATAGGCACATCAAGATCGGGCCTCAACAACACCACTGCGTTATTTTCATCAGGCACGCCTAAAACCAGAATTTCAGACATCACTGGGCCGATCTGGCGTGGTGGAAAGTTCACGACAGCCATCACTTTGCGGCCCACAAGCGTATCCACATCATAATGTACCGTGATTTGGGCCGATGATTTCCTGACGCCTAACTCAGGCCCCATATCAACCCAAAGCTTATATGCAGGCTTGCGCGCTTCGGGAAAAGCTTCCGCGCGGGTGATGATCCCCACACGGATATCAACGGCCATAAAATCGTCAAACGTTATTCCGGACATCTATTCCCCCAATTCACGACTGCGATCCGCCGCCGCTTTAATACCGTCACCGACAATCTTCGGGAACCCGGTTTGTGCATCCATCAACACCGCAAGGGCGGCCGCAGTAGTCCCCGCAGGCGAGGTCACATTCACCCGTAATTCGGTCGGGGTTTCATCCGATTTTTCCGCCAATTCACCGGCACCTGCCACAGTTGCCTTAGCCAGTTTCAAAGCAAGTTCGGGGGGCAAACCCTGCGCTTGACCAGCGGCCGCCATCGTCTCGATCAGATGAAACACATAGGCGGGGCCGGACCCCGACACCGCCGTGACCGCATCCATTTGCCCTTCGTTTTCCAGGCGCACAGTCTGCCCGACTGCGGCCAGCAGGTTTTCGGCCATTTCCAACTGGGCTGTACTGGTTTTATCGTTTCCAATCAATGCTGTAATCCCGCGACCAACCGCAGCAGGTGTATTTGGCATAGCGCGTATAATCGCGGATTGTTGACCAAGGATAGCTGCAAGACTGTCAATTGAAGTCCCCGCAGCAATCGACACAAACAGCGTTTCCCCGTTGCCCAGAACCTGCAATCGCGGCAGGGCCTGACCCATCATTTGTGGTTTCACGGCCAGAATGCAAACCGCAGGGGCCGGTGGTAAATCGACATTCAGCGAAACACCTTCGGCAACCAGACTTTGCACCCAGTCAGAGGGGTGCGGATCAAGGATCGTCACCGCACCCGGTTT
>DAOUQS010000254.1 GCA_030625465.1 Amylibacter sp.
CGCGACTTCAATTTCGCCGGGTCCCTCGTTGAGACAGTGCTCCAGTTGTTACACCATTCGTGCGGGTCGGAACTTACCCGACAAGGAATTTCGCTACCTTAGGACCGTTATAGTTACGGCCGCCGTTCACCGGGGCTTCAGTTCTAAGCTTCGCTCCCCGAGGGGAGCTAACCCTTCCCTTTAACCTTCCGGCACTGGGCAGGTGTCAGCCCCTATACATCGCCTTGCGGCTTTGCAGAGACCTGTGGTTTTGTTAACCAGTCACCAGAGCCATTTCACTGTGGCCTCCTCTTGCTCCATCAGTATTAATTTCACATAAGGAGGCGCCCCTTCTCCCGAAGTTACGGGGCCAATTTGCCTAGTTCCTTAACGAGGGTTCTCCCGTTCGCCTTGGTATACTCTACCCGTCTACCAGTGTCGGTTTGCGGTACGGTCACCCAGGCTTCATCACTTAGAGGTTTTTCTTGGCAACAAGGCTCAACCACTTATGCCTCAAGGGCTCGGCATCGCGCCTCGGCTCAGTCCGTGGATTTACCTGCGGACCTCAACACCTACACGCTTACCACCTGCACAACCAATCGCAGGCTGGCCTACCTCGTTGCGTTACCCCATCGCTCCACCTAGGTGGTTCCGGAATATTAACCGGATGTCCATCACCTACGCCTTTCGGCCTCGGCTAAGGACCGACTAACCCGACGCGGATTGACCTTCCGTCGGAAACCTTAGACTTACGGCGAACACGGTTCTCACGTGTTTTACGCTACTCATGCCGGCATTCTCACTTCTGCCCGCTCCAGCCGTCCTTTCGGTCGACCTTCAGTGCAGACAGAACGCTCCCCTACCGCCCCTGTCATCCGCAGATGACAGAGACCCATGGCTTCGGTGCTGAACTTAGCCCCGTTACATTATCCGCGCAGGATCGTTTGACCAGTGAGCTGTTACGCACTCTTTAAAGGATGGCTGCTTCTAAGCCAACCTCCTGGCTGTCTCAACAATCCCACATCGTTTCCCACTTAGTTCAGACTTAAGGACCTTAGCCGATGGTCTGGGCTCTTTCACTCTCGACCATGAAACTCATCTCCCACGGTCCGACTGCCACGCTCTGGAGTACTGGCATTCGGAGTTTGGTTGGGTTTGGTAAGCGATAAGCCCCCGAGCCCATCCAGTGCTCTACCTCCAGTACTAAACGCGTGACGCTAGCCCTAAAGCTATTTCGGGGAGAACAAGCTATCTCCAGGTTCGTTTGGCATATCACCTCTACCCACAGCTCATCCCAAGCTTTTGCAACAGCTAAAGGTTCGGGCCTCCACGAGTGTTTAGACTCGCTTCACCCTGGCCATGGGTAGCTCACCTGGTTTCGTGTCTAATCCTTGCGACTCAACGCCCTATTCAGACTCGCTTTCGCTACGGCTCCGGGTGTTTCTCCCTTAACCTCGCCACAAAAATTAACTCGCCGGCTCATTCTCCAAAAGGCACGCCGTCAGGCCTAGCGGCGCATCACCCGGTTTCCCGGGGACACAGACCCGCCATTAGCCCTCCGACTGCTTGTAAGCGCACGGTTTCAGATTCTATTTCACTCCCCTAACAGGGGTTCTTTTCACCTTTCCCTCACGGTACTTGTTCACTATCGGTTGCCAAATGTATTTAGCCTTGGAGAGTGGGCTCCCCAGCTTCCCACCGGATTAGCGTGCCCGGTGGTACTCAGGAACTCAGCGGGAGTCGGACGGCTTTCGCTTACGGGACTAGCACCCTCTATGGTAGGCTTTTCAACACCATTCTGCTAGCCATCCGATTTCTAACTCCCATACGCTGGTCCTACAACCCCAATCCGGCAAGCCGGACTGGTTTGGGCTGATCCGCGTTCGCTCGCCACTACTAGCGGAATAATCTCTTTTCCTCTGGGTAATAAGATGTTTCAGTTCCCCAGGTTCCCCTCCCTAAGCCTATATATTCAGCAAAGGGATGACGTCGGAGACTTGCGTCCCGACGCCGGGTTTCCCCATTCGGACATCCCCGGGTCGCAGCCTGTACACGGCTCACCGAGGCTTATCGCAGTGTTCCACGTCCTTCTTCGGCATTTGGCACCAAGGCATTCACCGTACGCCCTTAGTAGCTTAACACAACGTGATGCGGAGAAATTGACGTTCTTCTCTTTCTTTCTTTTTTATATCGGCTATTCGGTTGTTAAGGTGCTGTTCTGACGACCCTTCCAGCGGCTCGCCGCTGGTCTCGGCCGCCCAACCGGTTCATCCATCTTCTTGAGTGAACCGCCTCGGAGGTCGAGTTATCTACGCGCTGTGGCCCGGCACACCGCCGGGCCACGAAAGACCACATGCGAATTGTGCTCGGTTGTTCCTATTCAATTCCGGAGTTGTTGTTTCTCGTCAAATCCGTTTTCACTCTCATTCGCGCACAGGTGGAGATGAGGGGACTCGAACCCCTGACTTCTGCCTTGCAAAGGCAGCGCTCTCCCAGCTGAGCTACATCCCCATCATCTGGTAAGCCTGCACTGCAGTGGGCCTTTCAGGATTCGAACCTGAGACCTTTCCCTTATCAGAGGAACGCTCTAACCAGCTGAGCTAAAGGCCCAAACGCGCCTTAACCGCTGATGAGTGATAGGAAGCCTAAACTTTGAGACCGGACGCCTCATCACCGCGTGAGAGGCGGTTTTCCGGTATTTGGAGTAGAGCTCAGACCCGCAGGTCGTCGCTCAGATCTCCCTTTAGAAAGGAGGTGATCCAGCCGCACCTTCCGGTACAGCTACCTTGTTACGACTTCGTCCCAGTCACCAGCCCCACCTTGGGCGATTCCTTCCTTGCGGTTAGGTCATCGACTTCAGGTGTTGCCAGCTCCCATGACGTGACGGGCGGTGTGTACAAGGCCCGGGAACGTATTCACCGCAGTATAGCTGTCCTGCGGTTACTAGCAACTCCGACTTCATGCAGGCGGGTTGCAGCCTGCAATCCGAACTGAGACCGGCTTTGGAGGATTGG
>DAOUQS010000125.1 GCA_030625465.1 Amylibacter sp.
CTTGTGGCATGTGATGTGCCACAAGGAAGTGCGTCTCTTTGGCCCCTTACCCTTGAAGCCATAAAATTACTCGGCCAGTATTTTCTGGGCTTTCTTATGGCCTTGGCTTGCCGCTTCTTTCAGATATTCAAGATATTTGGCGGGGTTTTGTTTCAAGCCATTACCATCGCGATACATGGTGGCAATAAAATAGCTGCTTTGGGCGTGCCCCAGATAACTTGCCGTGGTCAGGTAATTAAAGCCGTGTTTATTACTTTTCTCCCCAAATGTGCCGTCAAACCACCTCATCGCCAAGAAATATCGGGCCGGATTATAATTATTATCGACTGCCGCTTCCAGCAGCTTTTTGCCGCGTTGAATATTTTTGGGGTTTGGCGGGGTTTGTTTGATCAGGTATTCACCATAATCTGATTGGGCAGGGGTTAAACCGCCTTGCACTGCATTTGTCAGGTATTGTAGGTATAATGTGTGGCTCTTGGCTACGTATACGCCATCATCCATCAAAAGGCTGTAATGATAGGCGGCAGGGCCATAACCGTTATCAGCGGCATATTTCAAAAACTCCAAAGCTTTTTTATTGCCGGCTTTATCGTAAGCCCGCCCAAGCTGATACGCGACACGCAAATTGGAATTGTCCAGATTATAGGCTGCACTACAGACTTCAATCGCCAAATCTGCCTGTATATCCTTCCATTCTACGCCAGTATTTTCACTATTTTTGTCCCACCGGTTGGCGGCAAGTTTATGGCAGTTATCAACCAGGCTTTCCAGGCTTGCAGCCGATGAGGTCGGGTTATTTATGACCGCCACGGCGCGGTCGATCGCTTTTCGTGAATTGCTCATTGGAAAGGCCATGGTCTTGTTTGACAGTTCCACTTTTAATGATGTCGCCTTGCGGTGAAATTCCAAATGCTTTTCTACAATGCGAAATGTGATCGTGATACTGTCGTTAATTATGTCTTTGCGCATATTACTGTCAGTGATCTTATCTTTGAAGGTAAGGCTTGTTCCGTCAGATGTTTTAAGCGTGACTTTAAACCATGTCGGTGGTGACAGATCCGGTGCCCAATATCCGAACCGAACAACCGTAAGGCCCCCGTCTTTTTGAGGGTAAACGTTGTACCAGTCATAGTCTACATTCAGCCCGGCGGAATGATCCCCGTAATGCCCCTGTTTATTATATTCGTAACTCCAGCGGTTTTCTGCGGCACTGGCGGAAAAGCTGAACAACGAGAATATAAGCAGGTAAAGCAGGCGGGTCATTGAATCGGCTCCTAAGCGTTTGATTGGCTCAACGCTATAAAATTATTTGCCCACGCGCTACCCGGTTGTTGAAGTTATTATGCATTGCGGCAAACTGGCCGGATTATGTTCGTAATAAGCATGAAGCTTCAGACGTTGTAGTAATCTCGGTACCACGCCACAAACTTGCCAATACCTTCGCGCACGGATGTCTGTGGCTTGTACCCTGTCAGACTTTGCAACAGTTCCGAGTTGGCCCAAGTGGCCGGCACATCACCCTTTTGCATCTCCATATAGTTGCGCTTTATCGGCTGGCCGATGGCGGCTTCAATCTCGTCAATAAACGCCAGCAACTGGACCTTGTCGTTATTACCGATATTGACCACGCGGTAAGGTGCGGCAGGGCTTAGACTGTCGCCTGCGGCAATATCTTCGGGTGTTTTAGGCTCCACGGGTGGGCAATCACACAACAGGCGGATCCCATGCACAAGGTCAGTGACATAGGTGAAATCACGCGCCATATCGCCATGATTGTAAACATCAATTGGCTGGCCTTTCAGGGCTGCATCAACGAATTTGAACAGCGCCATGTCCGGGCGACCCCATGCGCCGTAGACGGTGAAAAACCGGAACATTGTTGTCGGGGTCTTCCACAGATGCGCATACGAATGCGCCATGTTTTCATTGGCTTTCTTGGTCGCCGCATAGATCGTCAGCTGGGTGTCGGTCTTGCTGGTTTCCACAAACGGCATATCGGTGTTGGCACCGTACACGGATGAGGTGCTGGCCATCAACAAGTGCCCGACCTCGAACTCGCGTGCGCATTCCATCACGTTGAACGTGCCGACAATGTTGGTGTTGATATAGGCGCGCGGATTTTCCAGCGAATAGCGCACGCCTGCTTGGGCGGCCAGATGCACGATAATGTCGGGGCGCGTGTCCGCAACCAGCTTGTGCAGCAGATCAAAATCTTCCAGCATGCCTTCGACACAACTGAAGTTGGGATTTTGCAAAAGCATCTGGTGACGGCGTTGTTTCAGGCGGACATCGTAATAATCGGTCATCCCGTCAAAACCGACAACCTGGAAACCTTCATCCAGCATATGTGCGGCAAGGTGATAGCCGATAAATCCGGCCGTGCCGGTGATCAGAACCTTGCGCATATTGTTCGCTCCATGCTTTGAATTTCATAAGCCATGCAGGGGATTGGCTTTGAACGCAAGCCTTATTGGCCGGCTGTCACGGGTAAAAATACGTGCTTCACACAGAAACAAACCCTACCCGAAAATGATGCGGATAGGGTGTTTGGTGATTATGCAGAGATGCGAACCGGCTGTTTGCCCAGACGAACCGCACGGCGATTTTGTTGCATAAGCGAGAACCGCAAAGACGTGTTTTGCAATGCGATAACAACGCAATCTGTTTTTTTGATCATGTCTTGAAAGCGTTGTGTCTGGATGCAGCTTGGGAACGCGTCATCTTTGATCGGCACCAGGTGTTTTGCTTCTAGTTTATAAGGGCTCATTTTAATCTCCTACTTGCTACTGTCGCTAATCTAGGAATGAAGCATGGAGATACTAGGTCTGAATTGCGGTATTTTCTGGGTTATAAGCAGGCAAATGTGGCGGGCAGAACTGCAAATTAACCTAAGGATATGGTGTGTATATTTCAATCTACCCACGCGTGAATGCCCAGTGTTTAATGTCGGTTTTGGCTCCGTTTAACTATGCTCTGGCGTAAGTTTAGTAATTATTATCACTGAATTATCCCGCGCAACCTGCAAGTATCTACGTGTATATAGCTGCTTTTATTTCCGAGTATCCAGCGTTTTGCACGTATCCCCGTGATACTGTAAACGCGCGGCAAAGCCTTTCCTCCGCCTTGTGGGGTGGCGGGGAGGGCTTCTGCCAAGACTTATTTCAACGAAAAATCCATGCGGGGGCCTTTGCCCATATCCTCTATCAAGCGGATACGCCCGCTTCCAGATCGTTGCAGAACAGCGCAATTCCCACCGTAATCAATCGTGTTTGCAATTGTATCTTTTGATTTGCTTTTACCTTTATTTTTGCCTTTGCCCTTATTCTTACCCTTGCTTACGTTGCCGGTTTTAGCCGGTTTTTTACCCTTGCCCGATGGGCAAAGCCTACCGTTGTGAAACACTTTGGTGCCATGCGCACCGGGGCTGTTGGAATGCACCAGAACATTACCGTTGGGCAGAACCTTTATCCAGTTTTTACCCTTGGTATCCATCGCGGTGCGGCCATCCAGAATTCCGGCCAGATCGGCGGCTGTGTTGATAACCGACCAGATATCAGCCTGTGCCGGGATGGCGGAAAACACAGAGACGGTGGCGCAGACAAAGGCGATTGGGCGGATCATGGGGAACTCCTGAAAAGTAAAAGGGCAATTTAGGGGTGCCATGGATGAATAGCAAGAATGTACTGGTCAGGCGATCGTCAGGCATGCGCATTTGGCGTAATGATTGACCCGTTGTGACGTGCTGCCCAGTATCACGCCGGTTAAATTACCCAACCCCCGCCGGCCCGTGACGATTAGATCGGCACCGCACTCATTAGCGCAGTGTACTATCTGGTCTGCCGCATTACCGTGAACCAAATGGGTTTTAGTGATCGTCTGGCCGTATTTTTTGGCAATATTGCAGCCTTTTTCCAGAACCATGGCACCAACACCGTCCAGTTCATCCTGACTGGGGGTGATCGAAACCGCACCGCCACCACCGATACTAACGGCAAGGGTTTCCAGATGCGGCGTGTTTACCAGATGGATTTCCGAGCCATATTTCCGCGCCAGATCACAAGCAATCCGTAGAGCATTTTCAGACGCTTCAGAGCCATCAAGGCCAACAACGATTTTATTGAACATCAGGGTCTCCTCTTCATTTCGTTTAAGGATATGCTAAGGGATAGTGCCAAGCGGTGCTTTGATCTGGGTCAAAGGGGTGGTCACCCTATAGGCTGATGCCGCCTTTCAATGCCTACCTGTGGGGAGGGTCGGGCGCGGTCTGAAAGTATTGAGGGTTACAGAATAATACACTGCAAAATCAACATATTAACCCTATGTCCCAGTCGGGGCACAGGGCGCCAATCACCGCGTAAATTTCTTGTACTTCACCCGTTTAGGCTCACACGCATCTGGTCCCAGCCGGCGTTTTTTGTCTTCTTCATAGTCCTCGAAGTTGCCCTCAAACCATTCAACCTGACTGTTGCCCTCAAACGCCAGCATGTGTGTGCAGATACGGTCCAGAAAGAAACGATCGTGGCTGATCACCACCGCACAGCCCGCGAAATCTGTCAGCGCATCTTCCAGTGCCCGCAGCGTTTCGATGTCCAGATCATTGGTCGGTTCATCCAGCAGCAGCACGTTGCCGCCGTCCTTCAAAAGCTTCGCCATATGAACCCGGTTGCGTTCGCCACCCGATAACAATCCCAGCGGTTTTTGCTGGTCGCCACCTTTGAAATTGAAGCTGGAACAATAGGCGCGGCTGTTTATTTCCGCGTCACCCAGCTGGATAATATCCTGCCCGCCCGAGATTTCATCCCAGACGGTTTTCTTGTCGTCCAGCGCATCGCGCGACTGATCCACATAAGACAGCTTCACCGTGTCCCCGAAAGTCACAGTACCACTATCGGGCTGTTCCTGCCCTGTTAGCATCCGAAACAGCGTTGATTTACCCGCACCGTTGGGGCCGATCACACCGACAATGCCACCCGGCGGCAGGCTGAAGCTTAGGTCGTCAATCAACAGATTATCCCCGTAAGCTTTAGACAGGTTTTCAATCTCGATCACTTTTGCGCCCAGTCGCGGCCCGTTCGGGATGATGATCTGGGCCTTGCCGACTTTATCGCGTTCGGATTGTCCGGCCAGTTCATTATAGGCGTTGATCCGGGCCTTTTGCTTGGCTTGGCGGGCTTTTTGGCCCTGACGCATCCATTCCAGTTCGCGTTCCAGCGTTTTCGATTTGGATTTATCCTCACGCGCTTCTTGCGCCATACGCTTGGCTTTTTGTTCGACCCATGCCGAATAATTACCCTCGTATGGAATGCCGCGACCGCGATCCAGTTCCAGGATCCAGCTGGTGATGCTGTCCAGGAAATAACGGTCGTGGGTGACGATCAAAATAGTACCCTTGTAATCCATCAGGTGGTTTTGCAGCCACGCGATGGTTTCGGCGTCCAGATGGTTGGTTGGCTCATCCAGCAGCAGCATGTCGGGTTTTTCCAACAGCAGTTTGCAAAGTGCTACACGGCGCGCTTCGCCGCCTGACAGGGTTTTGACGTCGGCATCATCGGGCGGACAGCGCAGGGCCTCCATCGCGATGTCGATGCTTGCGTCAAGGTTCCATAAGTCCTCGGCGTCGATCTGGTCTTGCAATTTGCCCATCTCGTCGGCGGTTTCTTCGGAATAGTTCATCGCCAAGTCGTTGTATTTGTCCAAAACCGCTTTTTGGGCTGCAACCGCCAGCATGACATTTTCACGCACATTCAGGGTTTCATCCAGTTTCGGTTCCTGCGGCAGGTAGCCTACGGTGGCGCCTTTGGCGGCCCACGCCTCACCCTGGAAATCCTTGTCCATGCCCGCCATGATGCGCATCAGCGTGGATTTACCGGTGCCGTTTACCCCGACAACGCCGATTTTGACGCCGGGCAAGAAGGACAGGTGAATGTTCTCAAAGCATTTTTTGCCACCGGGATAGGTTTTGGAAACACCTTCCATGAAGTAGACGTATTTATTTGATGCCATTTCGAGAGCCCTTTTGATCGCATTTTCTAAAACGTGTTGTATTTTCAATTGGCGCAATGCGCAAACGGGAAATTACCTTGAAGTGTTACAAATTTTGCGGGGTCGCGTGTTGCATCAATGATGGATTAATGTCAGATTGCGCGTCAGAAAATGATTTAGGGCAGTGCTGAAATGATAGTACGATTTATGGTGATTTTAGTTGTTATGGCCGGATGTTCACATCAGTTGGTCGGTAATGCCGAACCTACATATCAAAGCAATGAAGAGTTTTTCGGGGATTATGAAGAAGACGAAGATGACGAACTTGATTAAGGAATAAACCCCGGCAAACTAGGGAA
>DAOUQS010000336.1 GCA_030625465.1 Amylibacter sp.
AGGTTTTGCGCACGCAAGTTGCCAGCGCAATTCTGGATATGAAACTTCCGCAGACACGGGGGGCATATTGAAAGCTGTATAAGTTACAATATCTTACTGTGTAGTAAGTGGCGTATAATAGATATTATGTTAATTATTGTATTGATATAATATACACCGCAGTAAGCAAAATACACTATTACGACAGATCCCCCTTAACTTGTGCAAGCAGCTGGTCTGAACTTTGCGCAAGTAAAGCCGTGTCAACACCGCAAGCGACAAACGTAAAGCCGTCGTTCAGAAGTTTTGCCGCGAAAGCCGGATCAAGAACCAACGTACCGACAGGCACACCCTTGGCAATTAATTTTCTGGCCGCAGACCAGATCAGATCCCAAACCGCAGGATCCATAGCTTTCCCCAACAGTCCCATATCAGCCGAGATATCGGCCGGTCCGAAAAAGATACCGTCAACACCATTAACGGCGGCTATTTCTTCTGCATGTTCAATCGCTGAAACCGTTTCAAGTTGAATAATGATTGTGGTTTCTTCCTCAACCCTTTCAAAATAATCCGTAATGCGGCCATATTTATTGGCGCGGGTCACGCCGGATACGCCACGGATGCCACGTGGCGGATAACGTGTTGATGCAACGGCACTTTTTGCCTCTTCCACGGTTTGAATCATCGGAAATACCAGACCATCGGCCCCCAGATCAAGCAAGCGTTTCACCTCAACCGCATCATTCCAATCCGGACGCGCCAGCGCAGTTGTTGGACTGCCTGAAAAAATCTGAAGCTGGCTGCATACGGACAGCATATGGTTCGGCGCATGTTCCATATCGACCACAACCCAGTCATAACCCGCACTGGAAATTATCTCGGCAGAGCTGTTACTGGCGGATGTCAGCCACAGACCAAGCTGTTTTTCACCCTTGCGGATGGCATGGGTGAAGGGATTGGGTGCAAATTTCATATCACAGCCTTTTCTGTAAGCGGTTTATTGTCAATAATTCTTCTATAGCTGAATGGTGACAAATCAAGGGTTTGATATGCACCATATGTAATCCATTCCGCCACACCGCGCCCGATTGCCGGTGCCTGTTGCAGCCCGTGACCGGAAAATCCGTTGACGAAAATGAAATTGTCCATATCCGGGTGTGGCCCGATAATAGCGTTTTGATCCAATGTGTTATAGGCATAATGCCCGACCCATTCATGCATCACCTTAACGGTTTCAAAGGCCGGTATCCGTGTGGCGATTGCAGGCCAGACCTTATCCATCCAGATATTATGATCCATATCGAAATCGGTGTAATCAACAGCCGTATCGTTGTCCGGCGCGCAACCCGCCATATAATATTGCCCATCTGTGCGCACATGCACGCCTGATGGATCAACGGTCAGTGGCAAATCACGGTCCAGACGGTTTTGCGCCGCAAATACAAAGGTAAAGCGTTTGCGCGGTTCAACCGGTATTGTAAGGTTGGCCATTTCGGCAATTTCAACCGCGCGCGGGCCGGCGCAATTAACCAAATGACCGGTTGATATTCTGTTCCCCGAGGCCAGACGTACGCCCCCTACCCGATTATTGATCAGATCAATGCCGATAACTTTATCGCAAATAAATTCAACACCATTTTCGCGGGCTTTGCGACGCCACCAGTCAAATACGGTTATGCCATCAAAATAACCTTCATTCAAAGGGTTGTGTGATCCCAGAATTATATATTCCAGATTAAAAAACGGGAATCTGTCTGTAATTTGTTGCGGTGTAAGAATTTGGGTTCCTGCACCCAAAGAAGTTTGTAATCGTTGATTTTTACGTAAATGATCCGCAGCGGCGTCATTGTCGGCAAGGTAAAGATAACCAAAGTCCTGAAACGGGATGTCTGGGGCTGATTTATCTGCAATGTTAAGTTTGAAATTATCAATATAATCAAAGCCATACTGTGATACTTTAATGTTGATCAGTGAGCTGAATTGTTGCCGCAAGCAACTGTTGCTATGGCTGGTTGAGGCCCATTGATACGTCGGATCTGCCTCAACTACCAAAATCCGCCCGTCAAAATCCGCATTCTGTGACAAAAACCAAGCTACTGAGGCGCCCATCA
>DAOUQS010000203.1 GCA_030625465.1 Amylibacter sp.
CTTGACCAGTTCATCGTTTGTGATGACCTGTTCCGGGGTGAACACGCCGGTACCTGTGATTGCAACTTTATACATCTGTTAACCCCTTTCACGCTAGTATCGGCATCGGGTGAAAATGGTCAATAGTGACGCTAGGGCAGAGGTATGATCGGCGTATGGAATGGGTGTGGCAAACTGTAGTGGTTTCCCCATTATGGCCCTGATCTTGTGTGCTACATTTGGGTAGTGATTGGGCGCGGGGTTTTGTTTTGGTGGGCGTGTGTCGGGTGGGTTTTATCTTGCGATGCGTGGGCTGAAGCCCACCCTACGGTATTTATTACACATCCCTGCTTTGTTCGTGTGCCCGTTTGGCTGCCAGTTTGCGTTGATAGCCGGTTTGTACCAGCTCGACGATGACCAGCACGATGACGGAGAAGTAGAAGGTGGATTTGGACATCGGGATAATCTCGTGTCCGAAGACCCGGATTTTCAGGCTGTCGTCGTGCATTGCGTGGGCGGCGGCGGGGCCTGCCTCACCCAGTAAGACGACGCCGACGATCAGTAGGATGAACAGGCCCAGAACCTCGTACATGCGGTTGCGTTTCAGGAATTCTGTGACCCCGTCCGCTAGTAGCAGCATGGCCGCGCCCGAGATCAGGATGGCCGTGGCAAGGATGGGGAATACATCGGTGATCGCAAGGGCCGACAGGATGGAATCAAAGCTGAATATCAGGTTCATGAACACGATCAGCAAGATAGCTTGAGCGGCGGATTTTTTGCGCCCGCCGTCGATATCATGGTTGAGGTTGTCCAGTGACAGCATGTGCGCGATTTCCTTGAAGGCGGTATACATCAGGAAAAATCCGCCAATGATAAAGATCACGGTCGAGAAATTTACCGCCCCTTCCAGCACGCCGGGCCAGGCGAAGATATAAAAGGGTTTGGCCAAGGCCTCAATCAGGTGGATCATCACAAACAGCAAGACAACACGCAGTCCGACGGCGATTAGAATGCCCCAGAAACGCACGGCTTTTTGTTGGTCTTTCGGCGCGCGTTGCGATTCAATCGAGATATAAAGCAGGTTGTCGAAGCCAAGAACGGCTTGCAGGAAAATCAGAATTGCCAGATTGCCCAGATTTTCGAATGTGAATAGATCAGTCATATGCCCGCCCTTGTTTTTGTTTGCGAAAGAAATAGGGGCTTCTATTGGCGGGTGCAACTGTAGAGTGTCGGGGGCGTTGTGTTGCGGGATGCAAAAACGGCACCCCGAAGGATGCCGTTATCGTGTCTTTGGTGTTAGATTGTTCAGGTTTTTTTGCGGCGACGCAAAATTCCGAAGCCGCCCAAGCCTGCCAGTAGCAGCGGCAGTGAAGCCGGAAGCGGTACTGGCGAAGGCGTGTCCTGGCCCTCGACCAGTGAAAACGATGCCATCAGAAAACGTACGTTGCTGCCGCCTTCGGGTGAGCTGAAGATCGAGGTGTAAATCCCGTTTGCGGCATCTTCCAGACTGCTGGCAAAACCAAGAATATTCAGCGTGTAGATGTCGGCACCCACGGTGAAAATATCGCTGGTGTTCAGGGCCTTGATGGTAACGCTATCGTCGCAACAGCCCCCGCCCGTATTTGGTGTTTCATCATGTGTGACCAGAAATTCGAAAAACTTTTCACCCAGATTGGTTGCGCCAAACGAAAGGTCGCTGCGTATGGACAGTTTGACAGATGAAATGGCGGTTCCTGTATCGATTGGCTGGTTTGTATGGGTGAATATACCCAGTGAGAAAACCGTGTCGATACTGCCCAGGAACGGGGTGTCTTTGGTGTCAAAGCTATATCCGGACGTGCCGTTTGTGCCCCATGTGATCGCGGTTGGATCAGAATAGGATGTGCCGTTCGGATATTGTATATTGGCACCATCAGTCGGATTGTAAAACAATGAATCCAGGCTGTTGAATGTAACCGATGTGGCATATGCGGCACTTGAGATTATGACGCCGATTGCCATAACGGTGGTGAGAACCAGTATATTTCTAAGTCGCATTTCAAGACTCCTTACATTTAAACTTTAGGCAGGGATTGGCTGGTTTGCACGACCCTGTCATATAACTATTTACGGGTTCAAATATATCATCCGGAATGTGCGCTTCACAAGAAAATTCACCACATTTCTGCCATGATTGTGGCAGGATTGTGTCAAATTGGTGATCGAATTATGTACAGTATACGCAAATTTTATACATTGTTTCCTAGGCGGGTGTTGGTCCGGTCTTGGGTGATAATTTCACAATCCATGCGAATCGCATAATTATCATCCATTTCCAGCGTTGTTTTATTTTGCCGGATTTTGATAAATACAATGGGCTGTCTTACCGTTCAGGTTGTATGTTCACCGTGCCGGTTTTGAAAGAATCGCAATTTGGGGTAACATGGGGGTAACGCTGGTTTCATGTGGTGCGGCAGGGGTGTGCGGTATTGGTGTGGAACCCGTGAAGAGAAGGATTATGATTGTGCCTAAAGGTAAAGTGAAATGGTTCAACCAGCAAAAAGGTTTTGGGTTTATCGAGCCCGCCGAGGGTGGAACGGATGTGTTTGTGCATGTTTCCGCCATCAAAGACGCGGGGCTTGCGGGCTTGGAAGATGGTCAGCCTATAGAATACGAAATGATTGCCGGGCCTGACGGGCGTGAAATGGCGGGCGATCTGCGCGTGGGTTAAACCCCCGGCACTTGCCCGAATATCAGTTTCGTCTTTTGACCGGCCGTTTGCTTTTTGCGCTTGTTTGCGTGATGCGGGATTTTTGCCCCTGCACTTGTTCGACCTGGTTATCCAGCCCCAACTGGTCACGCAGCACTTTCATGCGGATCTCTTCCACATCACCCGGTTCCAGTGTCAGCAGTTGAAACGGTCCGTAGGATGTACGGATCAGGCGGCTTACGCTAAGGCCAATGGCATTCATCGCACGGCGAATTTCGCGGTTCTTGCCCTCGGTGATCCCCACCGTCAGCCACGCGTTGGCACCTTGTTGGCGATCAATGGTCACGGCCATCGGGCGGAAGTTTTCGCCATCAACCGTGATGCCTTTGCGCAGGGGTTCAAACAGCTGCTCCGACGGATAGCCGTTCACCCGCACGCGGTATTTACGCACCCATCCGGTTGCCGGCAGTTCCAGCTTGCGCTTCAGCGCGCCATCATTGGTCAGCAACAGCAAACCTTCGGAGTTTAAATCCAGTCGTCCCACGGTCATCACACGGGGCAAGGTATCGGGCAGCTCGTCAAAAATCGTGCGCCGGCCTTTTTCATCCCTGTCGGATGTCACCAAACCGTTGGGTTTATAATAACGCCAGACCCGCAGCTTTTCAGGTGCGCCAACGGGATTGCCGTCAACGGTAATTCTGTCGGCCTCTGACACTTTTACCGCAGGGGTATCCAGTATTTGGCCGTTCAATGTGATGCGGCCAGCCGCAATCATGCGTTCAACCTCGCGCCGTGAAGCCACGCCTGCGCGGGCCAGAAACTTTGCGATGCGATCGCCTGAGGATGGAAGTGAGTTGGACATGGTGCCAAGTACACCGAAGCTTTGGGTCTTGTCCAAAGGTATTTTGGGTATTTGGGAAAAGTGTAAGCTAAATAGGGCGATAATGCGGCAACAGGCTTGCATATAGGGGGGTTCCAAAGCAACAAGAGGTATGAACCAGTTTACCAGCTATATGGATATTGCCCTGACGCAAGCCAAACGTGCCGCGAAACGCGGCGAGGTGCCTGTGGGTGCGGTGATTGTGCAAGACGGTCAGGTGATTGCACAGGCGGGCAACCGCACGCGCGAATTGCACGACCCCACCGCACATGCCGAAATGCTGGTGATCCGTGCCGCTTGTGCCGCTTTGGGTCAGGAACGGCTGGGTGGGTGTGATTTGTACGTCACGCTGGAACCTTGTCCGATGTGTGCGGCGGCAATGTCGAACGCCCGGATAGCGCGGCTGTATTACGGGGCGTC
>DAOUQS010000034.1 GCA_030625465.1 Amylibacter sp.
GGGCGGCATAATTTGCCCGCCGGAAGAGGCCACAGCCTCAACCGCGCCAGCCAGTGCGCGGGGGTAGCCCAGTCTGGTCATGGCAGGTAAAGTTATCGCCCCGGTAGAAGCTACGTTGGCAGAGGCGGAGCCTGATATAGAACCGAACAATGCAGACGAGATAACCGAGACTTTTGCAGCCCCGCCGCGCAAGCGGCCTGCGGCGGCAGCGGCAACATTCATAAACCCCTGCCCCGCTTCGCCTGCGTTCAAGACCGCGCCGAAAATCACGAAAATGGCAACAATATTGACGGATACACCTGTCAGCTTGCCCCATATGCCGCCCTCGGCGATGGTCAGCGTGCCCAGAAAGCTTTGTAATGGTGTGCCGGGGTGGCCGAATTCGCCCGGAACATACTGACCCCACAGGCCATAGGCCAAAGCGATGGCGGCCACCAATGGCAGCGGCCAGCCAATGGCGCGCCTTGCCATTTCAAGCACGATCAGTAGCAGTGAAATTGCCAGGGCAGTTTGAAACGGATTTGCGATGAAACCATATTGATCGCCCAAGGCCGACCAGTTCCATGCAATCCAGATACACGCGGCCACACCAACAGCACTGAATATCAGGCCAGTATAGTGTTCAAGCCGGGTTTTAGCGGCAAAAACAAACACCCACGGCAAGGCTAAAGCCATATGCAAAGGACGGCTGACAAGATTGGGGATAAGGCCGGTAAAAATCAGCCATAGATGAAAAGCAATAGACAGCGCACCCAGCGCAAACCAGAAAATACGGGGCATATTATTTCCAAAGAAAAGGCGTGGCCCGCCCCGTTCGGGCGGGCCACATTTTAGTTACATCTGATCCGCAGTAAGTGCGGCACCAGCCTCTTGATAATACTTCACAGCACCCGGGTGGATTTTGCCCTTGATGTTGGACAGCGCGTCAAATGACACCCCGTTCCACCATTTGGCAGCCGCACCCATGCCATCTTTGCCGTCCCAGTAGGTTTTGGTCAAAGCATAAGCCGTGTCATCATCCATAGACGTCGTTGTGTAGGCAACAACAGGCAGGGATGTTGTGATAATGTCTTCTGTCTGACCTGCATACGTGCCTGCCGGAATAACCAGCTTGGTACGTTTTGAGGTTTTGATCTGTTCATCGTTCAACGAGATCACTTTAACGCCGGTACCAGCAGCCGCTTCGATCACGTTTGGTGCCGGAAACGAGCCTGCGGTCACGAAACCATCAATCTGGCCGTTCTTCAAGGCAGGTCCCGCATTGGACAGCTCGACCTCGGATAGGGTCACTTTGCCTTCCAGACCAAACAGTTTCAGGTATTTAGCACCTTCTTTGGCACCAAATGAGCCTTTGCCCAACAGAATTGTTTTGCCTTCCATGCCTGCAAAATCAGTGACGCCTGATTTTTCGGACATCACAAAGTGCATGGTCAATGACGGGATCGGGAACAGCGCGCGAATGTCGTTGAATTTCGGATTTGTCTTGTCCTTGAACATCGCTTTGCCCTTTTGGGCCAGCATCACCAGAACCGGTGGTGTGGTGAACACATAGTTGCCTTCACGCACGGTTGCTTCCATGACGTTTTGAACCGAGCCTTGGCTTTCTTCTACGGTAACAATAATGCCGCCATCAGAGCCGGCTTTCATTGCTTGCGCAATTTGCACGGCCATCTGGTAATAGGACGATGTGGTTTTCGCGGATTTATACGTTATCCGCGTTTCAGCGTATACTGTTGTGGTTAATGCAGCTGCGACCGCCGCACCGATAAAAGCGTTCTTGATAAGTGTCATGGAATTCTCCCTCATTAGTTCCAGATGTAACCAAATAACATTAGCGTGATTAAATCAAGTTCTTTAAGGGAAAAGTGAGAGGCTGGACAGCGACCCAAACGGGACTCGTTGTGGCTGCTTCCTTCCGGATCTGACCAAGTTGGCGAGGCGCTTACCCGCGCCAACCTCTCGGACTCTATTTACAGGCTTCTAATCCGAGCTTCAAGATGGTCTAACGTAAAAAATGCAATTGATTTAGCAAGGTTAAGCACATGCGAAATGCCGAAAACGTCACATTTGGCGCTTCTTCCCTTGATCGGGCCGCCGATTTACGCAAAACAGCGCCCGAATTGGCAAAAAATGCGTCTGCCACGGCGATAGTGTTTTGGCGCGGCAAGCCGCTTGTGGACACAAAAACCACCAAAATATCCAAAATGCCGCTGAACCATCCGATTCTTGACGGTGCAGGCCCACAGATTTTTCTGGGTTTGACAGCCAACGCACCGATTTTTGCTTATGATATATCCGGTTGGGAACCTGATCCGGAACAGCAGGCGGATGACGCTTCATTCTTTGACCAGACTGTTCAGTATCATCCCAAAGCCCCCAAGGGCAGTGCGTTTCAAGAACTGCGCGAGATTATGTCACTGCTGTCGCGCGATGACGCGGAACTGGCCGCTGCTGCCAAAGGTGTCTTTGGCTGGCATCAAAGCCACCGGTTCTGTGCAAAATGCGGGGCCGCGACGCAAATGGCCGACGCAGGCTGGCAACGCAACTGCCCGACATGCAATGCCGCGCATTTCCCGCGCACCGATCCTGTTGTTATAATGTTGATCACACATGGCAACAAAGTGCTTTTGGGCCGCTCACCCGCATGGCCGGAAAAGATGTATTCACTGCTGGCGGGCTTTATGGAGCCGGGCGAAACCATCGAGGCCGCCGTGCGCCGTGAAGTCTATGAGGAAAGCGGCATCACTGTGGGCAAGGTCGGATATATGACCAGTCAACCGTGGCCGTTCCCGTCATCCCTGATGATCGGTTGTTATGGCACGGCGACATCCACGGCCATCAATCTGGATGAAAATGAACTAGAGGATGCCTTATGGGTTTCCAAGGAAGATCTTATCGACGCGCTTTGCGGTAACAGTGACGATATTCAGCCCGCCCGCAAAGGATCAATCGCACAGTTTCTATTAGAAAACTGGGTGAAAGACAGTATAGCATGATCCAGACAGTCAAAGCAGGCAGCAGATGAATTTCACAAGCAAGCAGGATATCCAAGCCCCTGCGGAACATATTTTTCGGCAGCTGTCGGATTTTGACTTTTTTGAATCCTACGCAATGCGGTTGGGTGCGCAAGTCGAACGCATGGATGTATTCACCCGCCCGCAACCCGGAATGTGCTGGAGTATCAAAGGCCATTTTCGGGGCAAAGACCGGGATATGGAACTGACGCTGGACAGTTATTATCCGCCCGACACGCTGTCCTATCTGTGTACGGCCAAATCCCTGAACGCGACAGTTTGCTTTGATATAATACCGCTTAGCCGCGCCGAAAGCCGGATGAAAGTTACCGTGGGGGTCAACGCCAAGGGAATATCCGCCCGTGTGGCACTACAATCGGCAAAGCTTGCCAAGAAATCTCTGGATCGCAAATTTGATGCCCGTATGCACAGTTTTGCAGCAGCGATTGGTGATAAATATAACGGCTAAAACGTCACCCTATCACTGAAAAGCTGGAATTTTCGTTGATCTTGCGCTTACGCGAGAACGCCCCCAAAGAAATATCCTTGTCGATATAGTCCAGATGGAATGTAATCGGTTCAGCATCGTGGTCATAGCCCGCTTCACACGCCTCGATAATCGCAACCATAATCTTGCCGGCAACAGGTGCGTTCTTGAACTGGTTCCCGCTGGTTCCAACGGCAATGTAAAACCCGTCCAGATCACTTTTGTCATAAATCGGCATCCAGTCATCAGAGACATCATATAATGCGACAACCCCGCGCGCATGTTCTGGAATGCCCAGTTCAGGCAGACGTTGGGCCATGCGCATCACCATAGTTTTCCACTGGTCCGAAAAATCCGCATTGAACACATCGGGGTCTTGCACCCATTCTTTCGGGTCACAAGCGGGGTCTTCCGACCCGATCAGGATATTATTGCCAATATCGGGGCGTGCGTAAGTGTGAATATCACTGTCGGAATAAACCACGCCGTCACGTTCGAAATTCATGCCCTTGGGGGCCGGCACATGTGCCACCTCGTGCCGCAGGGCGCGGGTTTTGATGTTCATCCCGTCACTGACCCCTGCCATATCATTGATCACAAACGAATGCGGGCCGGCCACATTGATGACGACACGCGCATTAACTTCACGACCATCAGATAAAGTGACACCCTGAACACACCCGTCTTTTTGGCGGATTTCCGACACTTGTGCATTGAAGAGAAACGCAGCCCCCGCAGCCTCGGCCGCTTGCTGGGCATTGCGCGCGCTTAATTTCGGATCACTGACATAGCCGCCACGCGGAAAAAATACCGCCCCGTTGACCGCGTCCCCGGTTGCTTGCCCGAAAGCATCGTCATCGGGTCGTTTGGCCGGCTCGAATGTACGGGTATCGGCCCCTTGCAGATATGTCGGAATATCTTCAACCGCAACGTCGCTATACGGGCACCCGATCCGGTCCATCACCGCGCATACATTTGACAGGTCATTATTATGTGGCGTCTTGATCACCAGACATCCGGTATCGTGATACTTGATCGGGTCATCGGCCACACCCGCCCCGATATAACCTTCCCAGTCTTTCCAGTAATGCCAGCCTTCAAAAGCCATGGCACAGGTTTCAAAGGCGGAATAATAGGTGCGGATGATCGCACAAGACCCCGAAGTCGAGCCGTATCCCGCCTCGGGTAGTTTATCAATCGACAGGGTTTTCCAACCCTTTTTCGCCAGCTCATAGGCGGTACAGGCACCGATTACGCCTGCCCCGATGATAATAGCGTCATAGGATTTTTCCATGGAACTTTCCCCCGAATGCAATGATTTAGCCTGTATCAGATATGTGTGTCAGCTTAATTTTAGGCGGTCTGCCGGAATATATCCGTCTTATAAACGCCCAGAACGTCCACATGCGTTGTGAAATAACCCAACTCTTCCAGTGCACGTTTCAGTGCGGGATCATCGGGATGGCCGATCACATCCGCATAAAACTGCGTGGCGGTAAACGAGCCTTCGATCATATAGCTTTCCAGCTTAACCATATTCACCCCGTTGGTGGCAAACCCGCCCATTGCTTTGTACAAAGCCGCAGGAATGTTGCGCACACGAAACACAAATGTGGTCATGAACTCTCCACCACCATTTTCCGGAAAGTTCTGTTCAGGGGACATGACCAGAAACCGTGTGGTGTTGTGGTGATTGTCTTCGATATGGTGCGCCAGAATATCCAGACCGTAAATATCGGCGGCCATTTCAGACGCCAATGCACCCATTTCCGTATTCTCGGATGCGGCCACAGCTTGCGCGGAACCTGCGGTATCTGGCCCGGCGACCGGGGCAATATCGTGTTCTTTCAAAAACTTGCGGACTTGGCCCAACAATACTGTATGGCTCATTGCCGATTTGATATCTTCCAGTTGCGTACCTTTTTTAGCCATCAGGTTAATGTGTACGCGCACAAAATGTTCGCCGATAATATGCAAACCCGATTCAGGCAACAAGCTGTGGATGTCGGCGACACGCCCGTAAGTGGAATTTTCAACCGGCAGCATTGCGACATCCGCCTTGCCCTTTTTCACTGCGGCAATGGCACCTTCGAATGTATTGCAGGCAATTGCCTTGGCGTCTGGAAAGGCTTCCTGACACGCTTGGTGCGAATATGCCCCCAAAACGCCTTGGAATGCGACGGTGGCTGGTGATGTGTTCATTTTATTGTTTCCTGACGGTATGGCATTTGGTGCGATTCTACACCTTGATTGCAGCCATGGGAAGGCTTAGAAGGTCTTCAATGAATCGCGTCATATGACGCCCTGCAGCGAAGGTAAACAAGCCATGGATACAATGAAGCTAACAAAAATAGTCGGCGGCGTCTGTGGCGCGCTTTTGGTATACCTGTTAATAAACTGGGGCGCCGACATGATGTACAGCATGGACAGCGGCCATGGCGAAGACCATGTTTCAGGTTATGTCATTGAAGTTGAAACCGCCGAAGTGGCACCGGAAGTTTCCGAAGCCCCGTCATTTGACGATTTGCTGGCATCTGCGGATGTGGAAAAAGGCAAGAAAGTTTTTTCCAAGTGTAAAGCCTGCCATAAAACAGAAGACGGCGTGAACGGCGCAGGGCCGTATCTGTTTGGTATCTTTGACCGTGAAATAGGCAAGGCTGCCGGTTTCAAATACTCTGCGGGCATGTCCGACATTGGTGGCAACTGGGATGCGGCGAATTTGAACGAATTTCTGACCAAGCCGAAAACAATGATCTCTGACACGAAAATGAGCTTTGCCGGTCTGAAAAAAGAAGTTGATCGCGTTAACCTGATTGCATATTTGCAAACCATCAAATAACGCATCCTATCAATATTTGTTGAAAAGCCGCTCTTTTGGGCGGCTTTTTGTTATCTTCCATATCAATTTGCCCACACAATTACGTATTATGGTTTACCCCAAGCACATTTCACTTAGGGTTAGGTAAATCGAACAAGGCTGAAACCATGCAAAAATCCGTGAAACTGATCCTGATATTTTTTGGCGCATTATGGCTGGCTTTAAACCCTGCCACAGCACAGGAAAAAATCATCAAATCACACGGTATTTCAACCTTTGGCGATCTAAAATACGGCCCCGACTTCAAACATTTCGACTATATAAACCCCGACGCCCCCAAAGGCGGCGAGTTTTCGACCTCGGGGTTTGGCACATTCGACAGCATGTCGCCCTATATCCTGAAAGGTCAGGCGGCAGCACTTTCAAGCGTTTTTTTTGAAACCCTAATGTCGGGCAGCGCGGATGAACCTGACAGCATGTACGGGCTATTGGCCGAAACCATAGAATACCCCGAAAGCCGTCAATGGGTCGTGTTCAATCTGCGCCCCGAAGCGCGGTTTTCAGACGGCACAATGGTGACCGCTGAAGACGTGGTATTTTCATTCAACATTCTGTTCGAAAAAGGCCGCCCCGTATTCAAGTCTTTGCTGCGCGATGTCGAAATGGCCGAAGCTTTGGACGCGCAAACTGTAAAATTCATCTTCAAACAAGGGGCTAACACGCGCGAACTGCCCGCACTTGTTGCAGGTCTGCCCATATTTTCAAAAGCTTACTATGCCAACCGCGACTTTGCCGAAAGCACGCTGGAGCCACCCCTTGGGTCAGGCCAGTATATTCTGGACAAGGTCGTTCCGGGCAAAACCGTATCCTATACCAGACGCGATGATTATTGGGGTAAGTATTTACCGGTTAACATCGGGCACAGCAATTTTGACCGCCTGACTATTGAATATTATTCAGACACAACCGCCGCATTCGAAGGCTTCAAGGGTGGTGTTTATAACTTTCGCGCCGAGAATTATTCGAAATTATGGGCAACCGCCTATGATTTTCCGTCGCTGGAAAAAGGCTGGGTTGTGAAGAAAACCCTGCCTGACGGCAACCCGTCCGGCACCCAAGGCTACTGGATAAACACGCGTAAGGAAAAGTTTCAAGATCCGCGTGTGCGCGAAGCTATCGGGTTGATGTTCAACTTTGAATGGTCCAACAAAACGCTTTTTTATGGCCAGTACACCCGCACGACCAGTTTTTGGGGCAACTCGCCGATGCAGGCTATGGGCCTGCCGAATGCCGCCGAACTGGCGTTGCTGGAACCGCTTCGCGAAAATTTACCGGATTCCGTTTTTACAAAAGACGCTTTTTTTCCCAACATGTCGAAAACCAAACAGCTTGATCGCTCGGCTTTACGCAAAGCGGGTAAGCTGCTGGATGCGGCAGGTTGGAAAATTGTCAAGGGTAAGCGGACCAATGCCAAGGGGAATATTCTGTCGGTTAATTTCCTGAACGACAGCCCGGCATTTGAACGGATCACCAACCCCTATATCGCCAATCTGGTGCGGTTGGGGATTAATGCAAAGCTGGAAACGGTTGACGCGTCACAAGCCACTGAAAGACAAAAAGCGTTTGATTATGATGTCGTTATCCAGCGTTTCGTGATGCAAAAAACCCCGGGGTTGGAACTGCGCGGCATGTTCAACAGCATATCGGCTAAAGCAAACGGGTCGAACAATCTAAGCGGTTTGAATAATCCCGCGATTGATGCCCTGATAGAAAAAGTTGAACAGGCCGAAAGCCGCGAACAGCTGAACACGGCGGTGCGCGCACTGGATCGTAGTCTGCGCGCATTGCACATCTGGGTACCGCAATGGTTCAATTCCGCCTATCGGGTAGCTTATCTGGATATTTATGAACATCCGGAAAATATCCCCCCATACGCCCTAGGCCAAATGGATTTCTGGTGGTACAACGCCGACAAAGCAAAGAAACTACAGGCCGAAGGCGCATTTTAAGAAATGGGAGCCTATATTCTAAGACGGTTGCTGCTGATGATCCCGACATTGTTGGGGATCATGCTGATAAATTTTGTCCTGATACAGTTTGTACCGGGCGGGCCCATCGAAACAATCATCGCGCAAATCGAAAGTGAATCCAGTGCAACCGACCGTATTTCCGGTGGCGGCAGCGAGGTTGGTGGTGGTGCGGAAGGCCAATACCAAGGCGCGCGCGGTCTGCCCGAAGATTTCATCAAGGATCTGGAAAAACAGTTCGGTTTCGACAAACCTGCCTATCAACGTTTCTATATTATGATAACCAACTATCTGCGGTTCGATTTTGGTGAAAGCTATTTCCGGTCGATCAGTGTCAAAGACCTGATCCTGGAAAAAATGCCGGTTTCGATAACCTTGGGCCTGTGGTCAACGCTGCTGGCATACATGATATCCATCCCGCTGGGCATCCGAAAGGCCGTGAATGACGGCAGCAGATTTGACACATGGTCATCAGGCATCATCATTGCCGCCTACGCTATTCCGGGTTTTTTGTTCGCGATCATGCTGATGGTGTTTTTCGCGGGCGGTTCCTATTGGAAAATCTTTCCACTGCGGGGCTTGACCTCGGAAGGGTTCGCGGATTTCAGCACCTTCGGACAGATAAAAGATTATCTATGGCATATCATCCTGCCCGTCACAGCGGCCACAATCGGGGCGTTTGCCACGTTGACCTTGCTGACCAAAAACTCGTTTCTGGACGAGATCAACAAGCAATATGTCACCACCGCACGCGCCAAGGGTCTGACGGAAAACACAGTGTTTTACGGCCATGTTTTCCGCAATGCGATGCTGATCGTCATTGCCGGATTTCCCAGCGCGTTTGTCGGCGTTTTCTTTGGTTCATCCCTGATCATCGAGATCGTTTTCTCATTAGACGGTTTGGGGCGCTTAGGGTTCGAGGCCGCAGTGAACCGTGATTATCCGGTATTTTTCGGCACGCTTTATGTTTTCGGCCTGATATCGCTGGTCATCGGTCTGGTGTCCGATCTGATGTATGTCTGGATTGATCCCCGCATTGATTTTGAAAGCAGGGAAACCTAGATGGCATTATTCGGCTCGCCCCTGTCCAAACGCAGATGGTCAAATTTCACGGCCAACCGCCGCGCCTATTGGTCGTTGATAATTTTCGGTATCCTGTTTGTGATTTGTATGTTTGCCGAGCTGGTCGCCAACGACAAGCCCCTGCTGATCGGTTACAAAGGCAGTCTTTACACCCCCGCATTCAGTTTTTACACCGAGGTCGATTTCGGCGGAGAATTCGAAACCGAGGCAGAATACCCTTCCCCGGAAGTACAATGCCTGATCAAATCAGGCGGGCTGGAAGCCTGTCTGGATGATCCCGAAACGACCATGACCGATATAGCGGACGGCACGTTTGAAGGTCAGGATATTCAGGCGGGCTGGATTATATGGGCCCCGATCCCCTACAGTTTCAACACCATCAACTATGATGTCGCCACGGCCCCGTCCCCGCCGGATGCAAAGCATATTCTGGGCACTGACGACCAGACACGCGATGTGCTGGCGCGTATAATCTACGGCTTTCGCATTTCCATTCTGTTCGCATTTATTGTCGTCGGTATTTCATCCGCCTTGGGTGTGGCCGCAGGTGCCGCACAAGGTTACTTCGGCGGGATGGTCGATCTTTTGTTTCAAAGGTTTGTCGAAATCTGGATCAGCATGCCCCTGCTATATGTAATCATAATCCTGTCGGCAATTTTCAGTATGAACTTTGCAATCCTGACGTTCATCGTGATCCTGTTCGCGTGGACAGGCTTGGTGGGACTGGTGCGCGCAGAATTTCTGCGGGCGCGGAATTTCGAATATGTCCGTGCCGCCCGCGCAATGGGCGTGCCTGACCGCGTTATCATGTGGCGACACCTGTTGCCCAATGCGATGGTTGCCACCCTGACTTTTCTGCCCTTCGCGGTCACAGGGGCCATTGGCACGCTAACCTCTCTGGATTTTCTGGGCTTTGGTTTACCACCGTCTTACCCATCCCTCGGCGAGCTGGCTTTACAGGCCAAAAACAACCTGCAGGCCCCATGGCTTGCCCTTGCCGCTTTTTTTACAATCTCGACCATGCTGTCGCTTCTGGTATTTATCTTTGAAGGTATCCGCGATGCATTCGATCCACGGAAAACATTTAGATGAGCACGCCTATTCTGGAAATTTCCAATCTGGCCATACGTTTTGGCAACGGCCCAAATGCGGTTGAAAACATCGGGTTTACAATCAACCCCGGTGAAACTGTTGCCCTGGTTGGCGAAAGCGGCTCCGGTAAATCCATCACCGCATTGTCCACCATAGGTTTGCTACCCAGCACCGCAACGGTTACCGGTTCGGTCAAATACCGTGGCACCGAAATGATCGGTGCGGATCAGGCAACCCTGCGCCGCGTGCGCGGCAACGATATCAGCTTTATCTTTCAAGAACCTATGACCTCGCTTAATCCGCTGCATACCATCGAGCGGCAGTTGGGCGAAAGTCTGGCATTACATCAAGGCGTCAGGGGCAAACAGGCACGCGGGCGCATTCTGGAACTGCTGCACAAAGTCGGTATTCGCGATCCGGAAACACGGCTGAACGATTACCCGCACACGCTATCAGGCGGTCAACGACAACGCGTGATCATAGCGATGGCGCTGGCCAATAAGCCCGATCTTTTAATCGCGGATGAACCCACAACGGCGCTGGATGTGACAATTCAAGCCCAAATTCTGGAACTGCTGGCCGAGTTGCAAAAAACGGAAGGCATGGCGCTTTTGTTCATCACCCATGATCTGGGGGTCGTCCACAAAATATCCGATCGTGTCTGTGTCATGCAAGGCGGCCATATTGTCGAGGCAGGCCCGACCAAAGAAATTTTTGACAATCCGCAAAACGATTATACCAAAATGCTGTTATCGGCAGAACCTACCGGCAAACCGATACTGGTAAAAAAAGATGCGCCGGTAATTGTCAGCGCTGAAAATCTGCGGGTTTGGTTCCCGATTAAACGCGGGTTGATGCGCAAAACCGTCGGCCATATCAAGGCCGTGAACGATGCCACGTTTTCAATACACGCGAGCGAAACCCTGGGCATTGTCGGGGAAAGCGGATCAGGCAAAACCACACTTGCGCTAGCCGTCATGCGGCTGATTTCATCAACCGGCAAAATTGTTTTTCTGGGCAATAACATTGACCAGCTAAAATCCAAAGGGCTTCAACCCCTGCGCCGTGATATGCAAATGGTGTTTCAAGACCCCTACGGCTCACTTAGTCCGCGCATGACCGTGGAACAGATCATTGCCGAGGGGCTAAGTGTGCATGGGCTGGAACCGGGGCAAAACCAGCGCAAGCTGGTTGAAGATATCATGACCGAGGTCGGGCTGGAAACCAGCATGATTGATCGTTACCCGCATGAGTTTTCGGGGGGTCAAAGGCAACGCATTGCCATTGCGCGCGCCATGATACTAAAGCCGAAACTGGTCATTCTGGATGAGCCAACCTCGGCGCTGGATATGACGGTACAAGTGCAGATCGTAGACTTGTTGCGCGACCTGCAACAAAAATACGGACTGGCATTCATGTTTATCAGCCATGATCTGAAAGTCGTGCGAACAGTCAGTCACAAAGTGATCGTAATGCGCCAGGGTGACGTTATCGAAATTGGCTCGGGCGAGCAGATATTCAACGCGCCGACCACCGATTATACACGCGCATTGATCGCCGCAGCGATTGATCTTGAAGTTAGATCAGGTGCATCCGAATAGTTATCATCCGATGGCATTTGCCCCTTGCCAAACCAGGATATGCAGGATAAATCCGCACTCGTGCACCGATAGCTCAGCTGGATAGAGTACCTGACTACGAATCAGGGGGCCAGGGGTTCGAATCCCTTTCGGTGCACCAACCACTCCCCTACATTATGACGCTGCATATTTAGAACGGTTTAGTCGCGTGTTATCAAAGCGTTGGGAATACGGTTTTTAAATGGGGACGCTATATAGGGCCTTAAATAGCCGCCAATACCCCAAAAGTCTCTGC
>DAOUQS010000150.1 GCA_030625465.1 Amylibacter sp.
CATTCCATTCAGCGGGGACAGCGTATAATCCGCCACACGGGTCAGAAACTGGCGCATTTCCGCACGCATCGGCGGCAGATCAAGCACCCGCGAAATCGCGCGAATTCTGGCGGGGTTATAATCCCCCTGCCCTTGGCCCCAAACCACCCCGATCACTTTGCGCGGCCCCAAAGGCACTTCGACAAAGGCACCTGCGAACACGCCGCCATCGGGGGCTTTATAATCCAGAAAACGGTCCAGCGGCTGATCTGTCAGAACAGCAACCAGACTACCTGCCTGAAAAAAAGATGGGCCATTTGTCTGTGTCACTTTGTTCAAACTTCTTTGCATTCTTTTGTTTCACACAAGGCCAGCATACTGTAATACATTTCCAAACACAGTAAGAAACTTGAACCGACAAGGGCCACTTCATGAAATTTTTCGTAGACACCGCAGAAGTAGATGAAATTGCACAACTGAACGACTTGGGCATGTGCGACGGCGTTACAACCAACCCGTCCCTGATCCTGAAATCAGGCCGCGACATTCTTGAAGTGACCAAAGAAATAGCAGGCATGGTTGCAGGCCCCGTCAGTGCCGAAGTTGTGGCCCTGAAAGCCGACGATATGATTGCAGAGGGTCGCAAACTGGCCAAGATCGCTGACAATATCGCGGTCAAAGTACCGTTGACCTGGGATGGTCTGAAAACCTGCAAAGTCCTTTCCGAAGAAGGTACAATGGTCAACGTCACCTTGTGCTTCTCGGCTAATCAGGCATTGCTTGCGGCAAAAGCCGGTGCGACATTCATCTCGCCTTTTATTGGCCGCCTTGACGACATTAATCTGGATGGTCTTGATGTGATTGAAGAAATTCGTACTATTTATGATAATTACGGTTTCGACACCCAAATTCTGGCCGCCTCTATTCGGTCAGTGAATCACGCGAAAGACTGTGCTATGATCGGTGCAGATGTAATGACGGCACCGCCTGCTATTATCAAAAAAATGGCCGATCATGTACTGACAGATAAAGGTCTTGATGCCTTTATGAAAGACTGGGCAAAAACGGGTCAGAAGATCCTGTAAGGGCAAACAAATGACAGAAGCCATAGATACAACCGAAAAGTTTGATCGGGTCCGGGACCAGATTATATCAAACCCGAAAGTCTTTCTGGAAGACCATGATGTCATGCGGGCATTGATCACTGCTGACCGCCAAAAACAGGCCAGCAACGTCATCGACCTGCGTTCGATTGCCATGGACCGGATGGAAGACCGCCTGAACAAACTGGAAGATACCCATCGCACAGTTGTTGCTGCGGCCTATGATAACGTGTCCAGCATGAACCAGATTCATCGGGTTATTCTGGCGATACTTGAGCCAAAGGATTTCAACGGGTTTTTGCATTATGTAGAGCATGATCTTGCGCCCACCCTTGGCATAGAAGCGGCCTGTCTTTGTCTGGAAACCCAGGCCGTGACCGCCGGACAAGGGCCGTCTTTATCCAAAGAATTCGGGACAGGCGTCACGTTCATGGCCATTGGCGAGGTGAATGATTACATCACCCGTGGTCGTAATATGAACAGTCGCCCCGTAACCATGCGGTCCGTGAAACCGGGCAAGGATGCCTCGCTTTTCAATGACACCCCGGAACCGATCTTGTCCGAAGCCTTGCTGAAGCTTGATCTGGGCAATGGAAATTTGCCGGGAATGCTGGTGCTTGGCTCGAAGAATGCCGATCAGTTTGCCCCCGGACAAGGCAGTGATCTGCTGTTGTTTCTGGGCGGTATTTTTTCACGCATCATGTGCCGTTGGCTGGCCTAACAGGTGGCCGGGTCCGGCGCATATGACCTGATGCAACATTGGCTGGTACATGTAACAGCCATTCGCGGGCAATCCGTTAAAACCGTAAATGCCTATCGCCGCGATGTATCGGGCTACCTTGGTTTTATGACCAACCACCTTGGCGGGCCGCTTGGAAAATCGGCTTTGGCCGCGATTACGATCACCGACATGCGCGCATGGATGGCACATGAACGCAGGCGCGGGCTGACTGCACGGTCATTGGCGCGATCATTGTCTGCGGTGAAAAGTTTCTACCGCTGGATGTCTGAAATACACGGATTAGAGGCCTCGTCCGTTTTGGCCACACGCGCGCCGAAATTCAAAGCCGGCCTGCCCCATCCGGTTGCCAAAGCCGACGCAAAAACATTGATCACAACCGCGGAGTTTCAATCACTGGAAGGTTGGGTCGGCGCCCGTGACACGGCGGTTTTAACCTTGCTATACGGCTGCGGCCTGCGCATATCCGAAGCTTTGGATTTAACCTACAGCCAAACACCCCTGCCTGAAGTGCTGAAAATTCGCGGTAAGGGCGGCAAAGAACGCATTGTTCCGGTTATTCCTGCAGCACGCACAGCGGTTGATACCTACCTGCGCCTGTGCCCCCACAGCCATGATCCCGAAACACCGCTTTTTCTGGGCGTCCGTGGAAAACGGTTAAATCCACGGCAAATTCAAAAGGTTATGGAACAGGTGCGGATGCAACTGGGCCTGCCTTCATCCGCGACACCGCATGCGTTGCGCCACTCTTTTGCCACCCACCTGCTGGAAGCTGGCGGGGATTTGCGCACTATTCAGGAACTACTGGGGCATAGTTCACTTTCCACAACACAGACCTATACCGCGGTTGATCAGGCCCGGTTGATGGAAGTTTACAAAAAGGCGCATCCAAAGGGCAGCTAACGGTTGTTTCCCCCGCGTAACTTCATGTAAAAGAGGAATTATGACACAACGTATCAAAGCCCTTCTTGTCCATTTTCTAACCGCAACCGGCGCGGTTTTTGCCATGCTTGCCATGCTGGCAGCGGTTGATGAAAAATGGAGCCTGATGTTTTTGTGGCTTATGGTCGCCTTTGTCGTCGACGGCATTGATGGCCCATTGGCCCGCCACTATCACGTCAAGAAACACGCGCCCGAATATGATGGCGTCCTGCTGGACCTGATCATTGACTACCTGACTTATGTTTTCATTCCCGCCTTTGCGTTGTTCAAAAGCGGGTTGCTGAACGGCTGGACCGGCTGGGTGTGCCTGATCGTTATCACATTCACATCCGTGATCTATTTTGCCGATACCCGGATGAAGACAAAGGATAACAGTTTTTCAGGTTTTCCGGGCTGCTGGAACATGTTCGTTCTTGTGATGTTTGCCACGACACCGCATTGGCTGGTGATTTTCGGCCTTGTTGTCGTCATTGCAATTTCGATGTTTTTACCATTGAAATTCATCCATCCGATGCGCACCGAACGCTGGCGGATGATCAGCCTGCCCGTGACCATCCTTTGGACCGGTCTTAGCGGCTATGCCGCATGGCATAATTTCAATATCAGCCATGCCACGATTATCCTGTTTGCCATCACAAGCATATACATTGCATTCGCGGGTATCGCCCAGCAAATCTTCCCTGAAAAAACCGCTTAAAGCCGCATCAGAACGATGCCCGACACGATTACAAGCGCGGCAAGAACCTTGCCTTTGTCAGATTTTTCTTTCAGGAAAACCACCCCGATCAACACTGCGAACAACACGGATGTTTCACGCAATGTGGCGACCAGCGCAATCGGGGCCACGGTCATCGCCCACACCGCGATCCAGTAAGCCACAACCGAGGCACTGCCCGCGACCAACCCCAAGGCCCAGACGCGCGGCTGTTTCGGCAGGACTTTCAGACCTTTGAACGCCAATGCCCACGATGTGAACAGGATCGAATCCAGCAGAAAAACCCAGCCGACAAAGGCCGATGGGTGCAACGATACACGCGCGCCAATGCCGTCTGCCAAAGTATATCCGGCGGTTCCCATCGCGGCGATAAGGGCGAAGGGCAGCAGGCCGCGTTGTTCGTCATTTGTAAAAACACCGCGCGCCATCATCAAAATACCAAAGCCGACCAGAACCACACCCGCCATTTGCCATGCGCTGAATTCATCGTTCAAAAACAACAGGCTGACGATCAAAACCATTACCGGCGCTGTGCCGCGCGAAATCGGGTAAACACGGGATAAATCGCCCTTTTGGTAGGCCAACGTCAGGAAAGTTTTATAAATCAGGTGCAAGACCACCGATATGGCCAGCCAGACAAAGGCGGCAGGGTCGGGCACCGGAAAGGCGATAACCATTGCCAGACCGATAAACGCGTGCGCGATGGACAACAGCACCATGCCTTGTAATTTATTGGTGCCGGACTTGATAACAGCATTCCACGCCGCATGCAGAAAAGCCGCGAACAGAACCGCCAGAAAAACCCCGACACCCATCAGATCAGCTGCGCATTGGCGCCTTCATGGCGCAGTAGTTGCACTTTGGTTTCCACGCCACCCGCGCCCGAAAAACCGCCCAGATGTCCTGTGCCGACAATGCGGTGGCACGGGATGATAACCGGGACCGGATTGCTACCGCAGGCTTGGCCGATGGGTTGTGCAGGCACACCCAGTTTTTTGGCCACGTCGCCATAGGTCAGCACCTCGCCGAACGGAATATCCTGCATGATACGGTAGACCTGTTGTTGAAAATCAGTGCCTGCGGGGGCCAGTGGCAGGTCGAACTTGGTTAGCTTGCCCGCAAAATAAGCTTCCAGTTGGTTCAACCCGTCTTTTAGCACATCACTGCGAAACCCTTCTGTGCGATCTTCCCACAAAAGTTGCGTGATCCGGCCATCTTCTTCGACCAAAGAGAACCATCCGAATGTGTTGTGAAGTGAAGCGATATTCATAGGCCGCAGCTTAAGCGCGGCCTATGAAAAATTACAAGTCTTAACCCAGCGCGTCTGAACAGCGACCACAGGTTTGCGCGTGTTTATGGCTGCCGACATCAGGCAGAATTTTCCAGCAACGGGCACATTTTTCGCCCTCCGCTTTGTGGAATTCGACAGCAATACCAGATAATGGATCAATCGGAATATTTACATCCTCCGGGCGACCAACTTTCAACGTTATTCCTGAGGTAATAAAGATTTCTGCAAGATCAACACTGTTTAGCTCATTAAGCGCTTGTTCATCAGTGTCCCAAAGGCTTTTTTCCGTAATCAAATACACTATAGGATATGCTTCTAAGCTCGAACCAATGATTTTTTCTTGCCGTGCATATTCCAGCGCACCAGAAACTAGCCGCCTTACACTTCTTATCTTACCCCATTTCTCTGCCAGCTCCGCATTCAGCCAATCGCTTGGCGTTTCGGGGAAATCTTGCAGATGCACAGACGTGTCATCGCCCGCATTACGTTCTAGCCAGACATCTTCCATGGTGAACGCCAGCATCGGTGCCAGCCATGTTGTCAGGCGGGCATAGATGATATCCAGCACGGTGCGC
>DAOUQS010000389.1 GCA_030625465.1 Amylibacter sp.
CCATCTTCAATTTCGTAATAATCACCCTTATCGGCAACATAGATATGTTTGGCCGTTTCAATCCCGGTTATACCATCCAACGTCCCTGACCCGACCGAGGTCGCATCTTCGCCGTCATGTTGCCAAAACAGGCTGGCCCCGCAACCGGTACAAAATCCGCGCCGTGCAACATCGGACGATCGAAACCATTTCAGCCCGTCATCCTTTGTGATCCGGAACCGGTCATTGGGAACTTGCGTCGCCGACCAGTAATGCCCGCTGGTTTTGCGGCATTGCGTGCAATGGCACGCCACCGACGGGCGCAAAGGCCCGTCCAGTTCATAGGTTACTGCCCCGCATTGGCATGAACCTTTGTATATTTTTGCCATTGTCATCCCCTAATAAACCGGTGGTGCGATCACCCAGATCACAACTGCTTTTTCCAGGTGCGGGTTCGCCCATTTATGTGGTTCTTCACGAACGCGAAAACTGTCCCCTGCGTTCAGGTCGAACTTCTGGTCCCCGATCCAGACCGTCAAACGACCTGAGATAATATAGCCCACCTCTTGCGTTGGCCGCGTAATAAACTCTTTCAAAACCGCACCCGGCTGAAACACCGAGTGAATAACCTCGAAATCATCGGTTAAATCAGGTGACAGCAGTTCTTCAATCAAACCGTTGCTGCCAGTACCGATTTTGCGCCTTGTATCTTTGCGCACAACACGCCCCGCCTCTGCTGCATCGGTTTCGGCTTGCCCGAAAAAGATCGACAGGGGTACGTTCAGAATATTGGAAATTTCGCGCAACTCATTAATCGAAGGTGCCGAAATATCCCTTTCAACCTGACTCATCCAGCCAACAGACCTGCCTAGGTTTTCTGACATATCGATTAGCGTAATACCCCGTGATTTGCGGATACTTCGTACGTCAGCCCCCAAAGAGTTTGAATTTTGTGATCTGTATGCCATGTCAGTCCGTGAAATTTTATTGTAAATTTTCACGGATATTACAGTTTAGCGCGCTTGAAAACGACCTTTTTCTGTCGTTTATAAAAAATACTATTGAATAATTCGCCTTAAAGGGTGACATACATCACTCATAGATCAACTGGTAGCATTCAATAATCCATGCAACGCAACGAACATACATTCCCGAAGAACTCTTTTCTTGGCGATATGAGCCAAGAAAACTGGGATATATTATCAAAACTATGGACAACAAAACACTATAAAGCAGGTCAGTTCCTAATCTCGGCCGATGATGATAATTCTGATGTCTATTTCATCCTAAGGGGTGCAGCCCGCATCACGATTTACACATCGTCAGGACGTGAAGTCACGCTTGTATCAATTTTGGCCGGCGATAGTTTCGGTGAATTTTCCGCGATAGATAGTGAACCGCGATCCAGCAGCGTTGTGGCTTCCGGCGAATGTTATGCAGGGGTATTGACGGCGAAGAAATTCAGGGAATTCTTGAAAGCCCACCCGGATATTTCCTTTGAATTACTTAAAATCCTTATCGCACATTTACGCCAGCTAAACAAACGGGTGATTGATTTCAATAC
>DAOUQS010000185.1 GCA_030625465.1 Amylibacter sp.
TGGTAGTGTTGCAAACCCGACCGCCAGTGAGATTTGGACTTTGATTGCAGGTGCGTTACCGAATGATGCGACCATCGCAAACCTGAAGTTCAGCTACACGTATGACAATAATCTGGGGTTTCTTGGCGGGCCATATGTTCCTGTAGTGACTGTTGAACTGCAAAATCTTGATTTCCAGTTTGTTTCGCCACTTGGTGCATTGGCCGGCTTGGCAGGCGCCATGGCAAGTCCGACTTTAGGGGCGGACATCCCGTTTCCATCAATGAGTGTTTCACTACCGGCCGAGGACTTGGCCTTGGGCGGAGATGGCTAAGATGAATATTTTTAAACATATCAATTCTTTGGAGTTAAGTGATGGATAACAATTCTAGAAATGTGCTTGTAATCACACCGAGTGAAGAAATTTCAAAGCGTGTTGAAGCCGCTTTATCCTCCCATAATGAAATAAATTTGGAAAATGAAGCGAACACCCTGACGACATTGAACGGTAAGGCCATGGAACTGGCTTGCAAAAACGATGTGATTTTATTCACCACGGATCCAAAGAGTGAAACCGACATAGATGCGCTGCGTGCATTGGCGAAAGGTCATAAGGATAACACTGTGTTTATCGCGTTGACGCGCGGTGACATTTCCTTGGCGGAAGCCCGCGAGCTTAACAAAGCCGGGGCCAACGAAGTGCTTCCTTACCAGACTTCAGAAGCCGAGTTGAACCAGCAAATCCAGCACTGGATCAAAGAAAAGTATAATGCAAACAGCCAGGTTGCACCGTCCGAGGGGCAATCGGGGAAAATTATTGCGGTGTCCCAAACGCGCGGCGGCGTGGGATCTACCACTGTTGCCGTGAATTTGGCAGACCAGCTAATCTCGACAAAAAGCCGGTTCAACAAAAAGGCGAAAAACAAAGTGGCGCTGGTTGATCTGGATTTCCAATTTGGCACTGTTGGAAGCTTTCTGGATATAAAAGAGCAAGATAACATGTTGCAGCTTGCTGTGGATGGTCGCATGCCTGATCTGACATTTTTGAAACAATCAATGGTTTCATTGCCAAACGGGCTGTCTGTACTGCCCGCGCCTTCAAAATTTGCCCCGATCAATATTCTGAAAAAAGACCAGGTTGCGGCTATCCTGGATATCCTGAAAGCGGAATATGACTATGTAATTGTTGATATGCCCCGTGCTTTGGTTGACTGGGTCGGGCCGATTTTTGAACGCGCAGATAAATTATATTTGGTTTCGGATACTTCAGTGCCATCCATCCGCCAAGCAAGGCGTCTAATCGATTTTTTCAGCGAGGGTAATCTGGCACTGCCAATCGAGCTGTTAATCAATCACGAAAGCAAACCGTTCTTCCTTTCACAACATCATAAGGAAGCGGCGAAAGCTTTGGAACGGGATTTCAAACACTGGATTCCGGATGACCCGATCATTGCAAGAAAAGCGGTTGATTGTGGCAAGCCGATTTCGGCGGTTAGCCCCCGATCAAAACTAAGCAAGGCGTTCAAAACACTTGCCAAAGACGTGCTTACGGCATTTCCCGTAGCACAACATAAGTCAGAAATAAACTAAAGGAATACAGGGTAATGTTTAAACAGTTCATCAGTACAAAACCAATTGAGGACAGCAAAGTTGTCTCGATTGTACCCCAGAATGCAACGCCGATTTCAGCGCTGGATGCCTTGTCCAAGTCGGACAAAGATTTGATTGCGCATCTTGATCTGAAAAGCCAGCTTCACGACGTCCTTTTGGAACGATTGAATTTGGCCGTCATCGACAAAGTTCAACCGGAAGAATTACGGCGTGAAGTTGCTAATCTGGTATCCAAAACCCTTTCTGAAAAGCAGCAACCAATGCGTTCCGATGCTTTTAATAAAATAGTTGAAGAGCTTATGGATGAAGTGCTGGGCTTGGGCCCGCTAGAGCCTTTGTTGGCGGATCCTACTGTGAATGATATTCTGGTTAACTCACACAAGAATGTTTATGTCGAACGTTTCGGTGTCTTGGAAAAAAGCAATATCCGGTTTCGCGACGAGAAACATCTTTTAAGGATTATCGATAAGATCGTTTCCCGCATCGGGCGCAGGGTTGATGAATCCCAGCCATGGGTCGATGCGCGGCTGGAAGATGGTAGTCGGGTTAACGCGATCATTCGTCCTTGCGCAATTGACGGGCCTTCAGTGTCCATTCGGAAGTTTTCAAAAAAACCGCTTACAATGGAAAAGCTGGTCAAAAACGGCGCGCTTTCCGATCAGGCGGCACATTTGCTTAAAGCGCTTGTGCAAGCCAGATTGAATATTTTGATATCCGGTGGCACAGGCTCGGGTAAAACCACAATGCTGAATGCACTGTCTTCGAATATTGACCCGAATGCGCGGATTGTGACCATAGAGGATGCAGCCGAGCTGCAATTGCAACAAGACCATATCGTGCGTCTTGAAACCAGACCTTCAAGCCCGTCGGGGACAGGGGCCGTTTCACAACGCGATCTTGTACGCAACGCTTTGCGGATGCGTCCCGACAGAATTATTGTGGGCGAGGTGCGTGGATCTGAAACATTTGACATGCTTCAGGCGATGAATACCGGGCATGACGGCTCGATGACAACTGTTCACGCGAATACTGCGCGCGATGCTTTAGGGCGTCTGGAACAGATGGTCGCGATGATGGGATCTGACTTTCCGTTAAGCGCCATTCGTTCGCAAATAGCGTCCGGAATACAAATTGTTGTGCAGCTTTCCAGGTTCAGTGACGGCAAACGCCGGGTTATGAGCATCTCGGAAATCACCGGTATGGAAGGTGATGTTGTGACCATGCAGGATATTTTCGTGTTCAGGAAGCAAGGTGTGGACGAAGATGGCGGCATAAAGGGTGAATTTGTTGCAACCGGCATGCGGCCGAAATGTGCAGAAATGTTGCTAGCTGCCGGGGTCGAACTAAACGCCTCGACCTTCAATTATGAAAGTTCTAGGTCATGAGTTATTTTCAGAACATAGAAGTTCAGTATCTACTGTATCTGCTGGTATTCTTAGGTGCTTTGCTGGCATTTTCAGCAATTGCGCAGCTATTGATGCGCGGGCAGGATGAAAAAACCGCCCACTCGCACCGGTTGCAGCTAATTGCAAAAGGGGCGTCCACCAGTGATGTGCTTGCCCTTTTAAGCACACCGGAAAAACGCGGAATAATTAGAAACCTGCCTTTCATCGGGGACTTGCCGCTGTTGATGCGCAAGGCGGGGCTGACCATTAAGCCCGGGACGGCTTTGCTGTTTAGCTTTGTCTCTGCGGTAGCGGTTTTTGCGGTGCTTTCCCCGTTTATGTGGGTGCTTTACGCTTTGCTTGCGTCGTTGGCTTTGTGCATGGTTTTACCGTATCTGGTAATTGTTTTTGTAAAAAACAAAAGAATGACAGAGCTTGCCAGCCAACTTCCCGATACTTTGGATTTTATGGCCAGAGGGTTAAAAGTCGGCCATCCATTGAATGTCACGATCGAAGCGGTATCCAATCAAATGGCCGATCCGATTGGTAGTGAGTTCGGGGTCATGCATGATCAGATCAGTTACGGTGATGATCTGGTTGACGCTTTTTATGATTTTGCAGAACGTGTGGATCTGGAAGATGTGCAGTATCTTGCTGTCAGTGTTGGTATCCAACACGGTACAGGCGGGGATCTGGCACGGGTCTTATCCGTGTTATCAAACGTAATACGGGACCGTATCACGATGCGGGCAATGATTAAGGCAATCTCGTCCGAGGGGCGTATGTCGGCATATTTCCTATCAAGCCTGCCGTTGATAATTTTCGGTTTCACATCATTCACAACGCCGGGATATTTTGGTGGCGTCAGTCAAGACCCGCTTTATTACCCGATGATTACAGCCATTATCTTTCTTGTCATCACGAATTTCGTGGTGCTTCAAAAACTAGTTCGGTTCAAATTCTAAAAGGGGTTAAAGACTATGTTGCAAATTCTGGAAACTCTGTCGCTTCAAATCGGTGTCTCAATCAACACGCTTTTGATCATGGGTATTTGTTGTGGGGCGGTAATGACATATTTTGGCATCGCAAGTGCCACGTCGGGCACCAGTCCCGCGACAGAACGTATGGCGGCTATTGCATCGAACCATAAGCCGGGCAGAAAAGATAATGATCTGCTGCTTATGGACGAGTCTGATCCGACGGGAATACTGAAGTCTATTATCCCCAACGATAGTAAACAACGGACAGATATACAGCTGCAACTGGCGCAAGCCGGTTATAAACACAAAAACGCGGTTAGAAACTTTTATCTTGTACGTGCTTTATTCGGCTTTG
>DAOUQS010000324.1 GCA_030625465.1 Amylibacter sp.
TGTGAGGGGTGTTTGTCATGATTCGTGCCTTGGTTCCGGTAATGGCAATAATTTGATCAAATTATTGGGTAAGGTCAATTGAAGATCAGTGAATTACTATATTTTGATAGATTTTATATTAAATAGCTAAATATTGATAAAAAATATTAGAAAATGACCTTAAATATCGATTGTTTCCATATTGTGAACAAAATTGGGTGCCAGAAAGTGCCTAGTATTTTGTGTAATTTAAGTAACGAGGATAGTCAGTATGGACCGATTAATGGAAATGGAAGCCTTTGCGAAGGTTGTTGATAACGGTGGTTTTACAGATGCCGCCAAAAAAATGGGTTTATCGAAATCCGCAATTTCAAAACATGTATCATCTTTAGAGGCCCGCCTTGGTGCGCGCCTGCTTAACCGCACGACACGCCGTGTCAGCCCGACAGAAATCGGCCTTGCATATTATGATAAGGCCAAACAGGTACTTGTTGATGCAATAGAAGCCGACGCAATGGTTTCATCAATGCAAATCGCCCCGCGTGGTTCGCTTCGTTTGGGTGCATCACCGGATTTCGGTGGGAACCATCTATCACAAGCGCTGGGCGGATTTTTGGGTCAATACCCCGAAGTTTCCGTCGATATGGTTTTAAGCAATCGCAATCTTGATCCGGTTGCCGACAGTTTCGACCTTGTTATCCGTGTGGGCCAGCAACAAGACAGCAGCATTATGGCCAAGAAGCTTGCATCGACCAGAATGCAAATTATCGGATCGCCCAGCTATTTTGAAGAACACGGGATGCCAACCAGAATTGATGAATTGAACCAGCACAGTCTTTTGCATTACTCGAACCAGCCATCCGGCAGCTTGTGGAAGCTATGCGCACCTTCAGGTGAAATGCGGACGGTTCGTGCCAGTGGCAACCTAACGGCAAATGACGGGCAATCTTTGTTGCGGGCCGCCGAAGCGGGTCTTGGGATCGCGTTTCTACCGTGCTTTTTGTATCATAAGGCGTTGGAAGCGGGCACGATAATACCAGCCCTGACCGATCTGCCGGTACAATCCCAGGACATCTATGCAATGTATCCACATGGCCAATATACACAGCCCAAGCTGCGCGCCTTTCTGGATTATTTGTCAGATCACTTTAAGAATAAAGGCATGGGTAACTGGGCTTAAGCCACTGCTTACAAGGGTTTGACGCGGTAGTGATAAGCTGCCGCCTCAGCCATTCCCAGGGTTTGGTAAAGCTTCTTTGCCGGAATATTATCGCGGACGGTTAATACCGCTACCCATTTGCAGTTCCGGTCATGTGCCCATTGGCATGCCGCATACATTAATGCATTTGCAACACCCTTGCGGCGATGCTTATTGGCGACCTCTACCGCATGAACCATAGCAATATTGTTATAAGCGGCGGCAAAGGCGGCACCCGCCCCGCTGGCAGATAGAATTGTTTTCGGGACATTGACACGCGCCATTACGTTAAGGCGGTTTTGGTCAATCCCGCCCGCTGCCCAAATTTTTATTGCGCCCGCATTGGGTGTATCCAGCTGGTTGATCTGGTTGATTGGTTGGGGTGGCAGCCCAAGCAGCGTTTTTGTCGGCGTGATCAAAATAGCCACAGGATCAACAATATGATAACCTAAGGTTTGTAATTCTTTATCGACAGCGCCGTCCTGTTTGCGGATCATAAACAGCGGATTTTGGCCAATTGATACCATTTTATCAACAGCGGCACTGATTTTGGCATCTCGCACATCAGGCAAAAGGGTTGCTGCCGAAACGCGCTGGCCGCCCCCTGCCCCTTCACGGATTATCCAGCCCGCATGGTTGTGCAATGCCAAGGGTGCCCATGTGGCATCAACAGCATCAAATAATTCTGTTTGATCGGGCGGGTTCAAAAGGTTATTCTTTGATAAATGTTTTGCGAACGATCTCGGTAACATCAGCCAATCTGGCAGGGCTGGCAGAGCGTATAACCAAATTGCACCCGTATGTGCCATTGTCGTAATAGGGATAAGAGCCAATGGATACATCCGGGTTATCCTGGGCAATAATGCCCAGCGCATTGGCGATATCGCCTTCTTTTTGTGCTACATTAACGGTTTCGGACAGAATTTTTATACCTGTTGCAAGCGTCGGCAAAAGCCCCGCCAACATCGCTTTGAAAATTGC
>DAOUQS010000384.1 GCA_030625465.1 Amylibacter sp.
GCATAAGGTACGCATTCGCCACGCCCGACATACCCGCCTTGGCGCAAAGTCACTGTTAGAACATCCGCCTGCGTGCGCGACCCGCGCGCAATCGTAAACACCTGTGCCAGCTTGAAAACATCGTGCTGAACTGAAATCTTGATATTATCCATAAAGCTATCTAGCACGCAGCCAGCGCATCTACCAGACGCCCGGCACCCTGACGGAAAGGATCAACCGTGGGCAAGCCCATTTCGGACTCGACTTTGGCCAGATACTCATCGGCTTCGGCTTCTGATAAATGCTGGGTATTCACCGAAATTCCGATCACTTCACACGCAGGGTTCGCAACCCGTGCCAGCGTCAAAGCAACGTCGCGCAATTTCTGCAAACTAGGCTGCTGGTAGTCCGGCAATCCGCGCATATGCGCCCGTGTTGGTTCATGGCACAACACCAAAGCATCGGGTTGGCCCCCGTGGATCAGCGCCATGGTGACACCTGAATATGAAACGTGGAACAAGGATCCCTGCCCCTCGATCAAGTCCCAGTGATCGGCGTCATTGTCAGGGGTCAGATATTCCACAGAACCAGCCATGAAATCGGCCACAACCGCGTCTAGTGGAATGCCGCCACCGGTGATCAAAATGCCGGTCTGGCCAGTTGGCCGAAAGGTGGATTTCATGCCGCGTGCGTGCATTTCTTTTTCCATCGCAAGACCAGTGTACATTTTACCAACCGAACAATCCGTACCCACTGGCAGGCAACGTTTGCCTGTGCGTTTCTTGCCATTTGCAATCGGAAACTCGGTCAAAGGCACGCGCACATCGAACAAAGTACAGCCGTGCATCATCGCAGCGGCAGCCAAATCAGCCTCGTCTTTCAATAGGTTATGCAGACCGGATGCAATATCCATACCCTTTTCCAAGGCTTCCAACAGCACCGCTTTCCAGCTGGCAGAGATCACCCCACCACGGTTGGCCACACCGATTACAAGCGTCTTGGCACCGGCTTCAATCGCCTGATCAATGGTCATATCCGGCAGACCCAGATCAGCCTTGCAACCTTCCATACGGAACTGCCCTACGGAAGCATCGGGGCGCCAGTCTTTGATGCCAATGGCCACTTTTGTAGCCAACATATCGGGCGCATCGCCCAAGAATAACAGGTATGGAGTTTCAATCATGGTGCCCTCAAATGTCTGGATTTTGGGCAGGTATATCTGGCTTATCTGGATAAAATTACCGAAATCACCGTTTTTTACCAGTATAATGCATATATCTTCCAATATTACACACAGAATTCGAATAATATTTCACAAAAGCCACCATTTAGGTAGGTTCTTCGAATGCCGCGATTCGACGCGGCGTAAAAATTACGCCAAAAGCCGCGTATGGAAACGGTATGGCACATGGGCATACGGGGGTGGGTGGTTTTTTGCCCGACTATTTCGCGCACCCGTAATCTAGCAAGCCAAAAAACTTTTCAGTTCTTCACGATTTATTGTGAAATCCTTTGTACCGTCATTCTTAAGGTGCCTATGTAGCAAGAAGGACGTCACATGACCAAAATAAATATGCAACCCAAAGCCCGCATCAAGTATTATGATCCTCCACCAAATCCACACCAGTCACAGGCCGTAG
>DAOUQS010000091.1 GCA_030625465.1 Amylibacter sp.
TCAATGAGGTCGAAGGCATTAACCGTGTCACTTACGACATTACATCAAAACCACCCGGCACAATCGAGTGGGAATAGGATATGCCCGCACCTAAAATCCAGCTTAACGGGCATATGGATGTGCCACCCGAACGTCTGGCAGCAGTCACCAAAGCGGTGGGCGACCATATCGCCCTGACCCGCGCCGAAGCAGGCTGCATATCGTTCGAAGTAACACCCTGCCCCGATGTGAAGGGGCGTTTTCTGGTAGCCGAGATATTTGTGAACCGCGCCGCTTTTGATCAGCATCAAACCCGTGCAGCGTCTTCGCCTTGGGCCAAGATCACCGCAGGATTGCCGCGTGATTACACCATCACCGAAATCGCTTAAACCCTGATCCACATCAAAGCATGATTTGCAAAACCATGGTATAAAACATGGGTTCACAACCGAAAGGAAATGACCCATGTTTAAAAACCCATCCATTATCATGCGCATCACTTATGGTAAAACCATAGGCTTGATATTTGCAGGCAGCGGTATATTAATCTTTCCGTATTTCTATCCGGATATAGGCTGGATCACGCAATTGGCCTTTGTTCTATACTATATCATGATCGGGGCCTTTGTCGGGATGATGGGGGTTTTGAACTATCATCCCCTAATCAAAATGCCCTTACCGTGGTGGTTTCGCGGTCCTTGGATCGGCGGCTGGATGAACCTGGTATTGATGATGTTCATCTATGATGAATTATCCACCATGCAGACACAGTTTTTTGGTGCGGGCACTATCCTGGCCTCACCTTGGTGGTTTGTTGTTGAAGGTGCCCTATTCGGCTTGTTCACCGATTTCATCTGCACCAGATACGCAGGTGAAGGTGTTGCATGTGTCACCAATGCAGACCTAAATCCGTAAAATAACCGATTTTCATTTGCGCAAATTGCGGCTAGCGTCTGGTTTTCACCCATAAGGTCAAAGCCATGGCGCAGCCCATATCCAACATACTAAAAGCCGCCATGTGGATGATGGGGGCCGTGGTTTCATTCTCGGCTATGGCCGTTGCTGGCCGCGAGATGAGCCACCAGCTAGATACCTTTGAGATTATGATGTACCGCTCGTTAATCGGTGTCGTCATTGTTGTCGGTGTCGGCCTGATAACCGGCAAAATACATCAGGTCAGCCGCGACCAGTTCGGCCTGCAACTATTACGCAACCTGTTCCATTTCACCGGCCAGAACCTGTGGTTTTTCGCCGTGACCGTGATTCCCCTGGCACATCTGTTTGCCTTCGAATTTTCGGTACCGATTTGGGTCACACTGGCTGCCCCTTTCCTGCTATCGGAACAACTGACAAAATTGCGCGTCACCGCCGTGTTCATCGGTTTTGCCGGTATCTTGATGGTCACCCGCCCGTGGATGGCCGGCCTGTCCTACGGAATTGTGGCCGCCGCCCTATGCGCTATTTGTTTCGCAGGCACCAGCATCATCACCAAACGGTTAACCCGTAGGCAATCCATCCTTTGCATCCTTTTCTGGATGACCGTCCTGCAACTGGTCTTTGGGTTTATCTGTGCGGGTTACGACGGTGACATCGCCCTACCCACAATGGAAACCCTGCCTTGGGTCATCACCGTGGGCTTGGGCGGATTGCTGGCGCATCTTTGTATCACAACAGCACTAAGTCTGGCCCCCGCAACCGTGGTTTTGCCGGTTGATTTCACCCGCCTGCCAATCATCGCCACCATCGGAATGCTATTTTATAACGAGCCGCTGGATCTGTGGGTAATCTTGGGTGCCGTGATCATCTTCGGTTCCAATTATATCAACATATGGTCGGAAACCCGCAAGAAACCGATTGCCCGCACATAATCAAATGCCACAAAAACCCTTTGACTGGCCGCGCGATGCGGGGTCTTGGGCGTTAATCAATTGAACTTCACGCGGTTTTTTGCTTTAGGATAGACTGAAAGATAAAAAGAGGCCGCAATGCTTTATAAAAACGCCAAAGACTGGCATGGTGCCAAAGCCAAAAAGGTGATGCTGTTTGGCATGTCCGGCCTTGGCAAAACCTATATCAGCGAGATTTTGCGTGATCAGGGCAAGTGGTTTCACTACAGTGTCGATTACCGTATAGGCACGCGCTATATGGGTGAACATATCGCGGATAATTTCAAACGCGAGGCTATGCGCAACCCGTTTCTGGCTGATCTTTTGCGTGCGGATGCGATCTATATCGCGTCTAACCTGAAGTTTTCCGACCTCTCGCCGCTGTCTACTTATCTGGGAAAACCGGGTGATCCCGCTAAGGGTGGCATTGCATTTAACGAATATCTGCGCCGCCAACAACTGCACCGCGATGCAGAAATCAACGCGATGAAAGATACCGTGCATTTTATCGGGCGGGCAAAAGACCTGTATGATTATGATAATTTCATCTGCGACACATCCGGCTCGGTTGTAGAGGTGGTTGATGAAACCGATGATAATGATCCCGTCATGTCACTGATTTCACAGCACCTTTTGCCTGTCTGGATTGAAGGTAATGATGATCACATTGATGTGCTGGTTGACCGTTTCAACAAAGCCCCGAAACCGATGTATTACCCCGAAAGCTTCCTGATCGCATGCTGGGACAAGTATCTGGCGGAAAAATCGGTGGCCGCAGATAAGGTTGATCCCGATGATTTCATTCGCTTCGGCTACAAAGCACTGCTGGCGGATCGTTTGCCGCGCTACAAGGCGATTGCGCAAAAATGGGGAATTACCGTGCAGGCCACCGATATTCACCGCGTCAAAACATCCGCAGATTTCGACAATGTGATTGCGGACGCCCTTGAGACACAGGGCTAAACCCCTTATCTGAAAGCCAACAGGTGAAAGAAGACCGATGCCCATAAGAATACCCAGCAAGCTACCCGCACATGACATCCTGAAGCACGAGGGTGTGATGGTGATGTCGCTTGGCGACGCCAACAAACAGGAAATCCGTCCGTTGCAAATCGGTTTGCTGAACCTGATGCCACAAAAAATCCAGACCGAGACCCAGTTTGCCCGCCTGATCGGCGCAACCCCCTTGCAAATTGACCTAACTCTGATCCGGATGACCGAACACAAATCGAAAACCACATCGCTGGACCATATGGAAGCGTTTTACACCAGCTTTCAGGAAATCAAGCATCGCAAATTTGACGGCTTGGTTATTACAGGTGCGCCCATTGAACACTTGCCGTTCAAGGATGTGACCTATTGGGATGAACTGAAACAGGTCATGGACTGGACGCAAACCAATGTGCATTCCACATTCGGTGTCTGTTGGGGTGGCATGGCAATGTTGAATTATTTTCACGAGGTTCAGAAACATATCACTGACAAAAAACTGTTCGGTTGCTTCAGACAACAGGTAGTGGATCATTCCTCGCCATACTTGCGCGGATTTTCCGATGATCTGGTGATCCCAGTCAGCCGCTGGACCGAGAATAAACAGGCAGAAATTGAAGCGGTCAAAGGTCTGAACATTCTGATTAACAGCCATGAGACAGGCCCTTGCCTGATCGAAGATCCTGCACATCGCGCGCTTTATATCTTCAACCACTTTGAATATGACCGTGACACCCTGAAACAGGAATATGACCGCGATGTCGCCAAAGGCGCGCCAATCAATGTGCCGTGTAATTACTACCCCGGCGATGACCCCTCACAACCGCCTTTGAACCGCTGGCGCGGCCATGGGCACTTGCTTTACGGCAACTGGATCAACCAGATCTACCAAACCACAAATTACGACCTTTCCAAAATAGGATCCTGAGTGGATGGTTTGGGCGGTTCTGGCATTGGCAGTGGCCTGTGGCGCGTTACTAACGGTAATCCGCGCCAATAGATTCACTGAAAAAGCCGAACATGATACTCCGCCCGTCGGCCAGTTCATAGATGTGGATGGTATCCCCATACACTATATAAAACAGGGTTCCGGCCCTGTTCTTATAATGATCCACGGTGCCGGTGGGCATGTGAAAGACTTTACATTCGATCATGTCGCGCGCTTTGCCAAGAATTTCACCGTTATTGCATTTGATCGTCCCGGGCACGGCTACACCCCGGTTCTGGACAGGCCCGGCGCAAATCTGGACCGGCAATCACAGCTTATAATACAGGCCGCGTTGAAGCTTGATATAAAACACGCCTATGTTCTAGGGTTTTCATACGGCGGCGCATTAGCCTTGCATATGGCCACCCATTGCAAAGATTTTGTCAAAGGTCTGGTGCTGGTATCAGCCGTATCCATGCCATGGCCCGGAAAAATCCATTTAAACTACCGCGCCATGTCAAAACCGTTTATCGGCCCGGCATTGATGGCATTCTCGACTGCATTTTTCGGCGACAGCTATTTCAGAACGACCTATGCAACCGTTTTTAAACCGCACAAAGCACCCGATGGATATCTGGATCATGTCGGCGTCAACATGTCAGTACGCTTCAGATCTTTCGTTGAAAATGCCCGCCAATTAAACAGCTTATACCCGCAAGTCATTGAACAATCGAAACTATATCCAATGCTGGATATCCCAATAGAGCTGATTCACGGGGCGGCCGACACATCGGTGCCGTCCGATATTCACGCGCAGGAATTCATAAAAATCGTTCCCCATGCAAATCTGGTTGTGGTCGACGGGATGGGGCATGGCACGCACCAACTGGCCATCACCCAGATCGAGGCGGCGGTGAATGCAATGCGGCAATAACACGGTTAGGCAGTTGCCATCCCGCAGCCAAGGGCTCATATTATAGTCAAAACAGGAAATACCATGGGCAACAAAGTTAAATTCCCGAAGCCGTTTGACGGCGCGATTTCAAAGTTTTTCACAGATGACGCACCCGGTGATATTCGCAACGCGATAAAGTCTGCGGTCAAGGGCAAGATCATCGATAAAACATACCCCTACAAGTCCCATATGGATCGCAAGGAATATGAAGACCTGCTGGAAGACCTGCAAATCGAGCTGGTTAAAATGCAATCATGGGCCAAGGAAACCGGTGCGCGCATCGCTGTCGTCTTTGAGGGCCGTGATGCTGCCGGAAAAGGTGGTACAATCAAGCGGTTCCGTGAAAACATGAACCCGCGCGTCGCCAGTGTTGTGGCACTTTCGAAACCGACCGAAACCGAACAAACCGAATGGTATTTCCAGCGCTATATCAAACATATGCCAAGTGCCGGACAAATCGTTTTCTTCGACCGCTCCTGGTATAATCGCGGCGTGGTCGAACATGTGTTCGGGTTTTGTAACAATGACCAGCGCGGGCATTTCTTCAATCAGGTAAACGATTTTGAAAAAATGCTGGATGACGATGGCATTATTCTGGTGAAACTTTGGATGAATGTCGGGCGCGCCGAACAGTTACGGCGTTTTCTTGACCGCGAAAGCGATCGTTTAAAGCAATGGAAACTATCAGGTATTGACGTCAAAGGTCTGTATAAGTGGGATGAGTATACCTCGGCTATAACCGAGACCCTATCCAAATCGCATTCGGGCCATGCCCCGTGGCATGTGATCCGCACCGATGACAAACGCCGCGCACGGATTGCCGCTATTCGCACGGTTCTATCAAAGATCCCTTACAGCAATAAAGACACCGAAGTTGCCAGCCTTGCCGACAATAAAATATGCGGCGGACCGGACATTCTGAATGGATAAAGGAATTATCATCACGGCAATCTGAAGCCCGCACAGGTTGCAGTGGCGATCAAAGATGTGCCGGATTAGTCGCTCTAAAAATCCCGATACAAGACCCGCGTTTCACTTCGCGGGTTTATCGGGATCGGGCATAGGCATCTACCTGCACGAATTGGGCGCGTAGCCCATAGGTAGATAAGATTAAAGAGTGATTGCAGAGACAAATACAGTCACTTTCGGTGCCAGTATCGTTGTTGCAATTGCACCCAGAAGAACAATGCCTGCCGTTAGAACAACAAAATCAACCGTTACAGCTGCGCTCTGATTTGCAAGGAATTCCTTTAGAAGGCATTTGATTTTCACAATATTTAACATATTTTTCACTTACCATTATTAAGTTACTTAAATACTATCACAGCATATCATGGTTTAAATTTGACAAATTTAAGACAGTTTAAGGCGAGTTCAGAACCTCACGCTATTGTTATGCCTGTCTGGCACAGGCTTACCCCCCTTGTGACTGTGCCGCTTCATCCCCATATTGGATAAAGCACAATAAATGGAAAGATAATGCTAAGCACAACCCATGACCTGAATGGCTTGCCTGATCCAGCTATTGACCGGCAATTTTACCAAGGCGTTCCCTTTAAACGCCTTATTGCGTGGTTTATTGATTTCATCATTATCATATTGATCGCCGCCGCTTTGGTTCTTGTCAGCTTTGGCGCCGGTGCGTTTATCTTTCCGATGTTGCTGTTTTTTACAAACATTGCTTACCGGATTTTCACCCTGTCACGTAACTCGGCCACACTTGGAATGATTGTCACCGGGGTTGAGATCAGAAACCGCTTTGGCAACAAGCTGAACCTGACAGAAGCCGCATGGCACACGGGGCTATATACTGGATTATCCCTGCTGTTTTTCACACTTGTCATATCCATGGTCATGATGCTGGTAAACGCACGCGGACAGGGATTGCATGACTATTTCCTGGGCACGACAGCTATAAACCGACCCAAACCATAATAATTCAGCCGCCTTGCCCGATTGCAATTCTGCTGGTACGCTCAAGCGTAATTCAGTAACCGTAATAGTGGTAAAATGCGACACTCCTTGCCATTGGCAACACAGTTCTATGTCACCTCGGCCCAGCCTTGTCCCTATCTAGAGGGCAAACTGGAACGTAAATTATTTGCGGGCCTGCAAGGTGAGCATGCCAGCGCATTAAACGATGCTTTGTCAAAGCAGGGCTTTCGCCGGTCCCAGAATGTTTTGTACCGCCCGTCATGCGCTGAATGCAGTGCCTGCATGTCGGTTCGCATTCGCGTCGCCGACTTTAAGCCGACCAAATCACAAAAACGCATTTTACGCAAAAACGCACATCTTTTACGCGATGCATCTGCCCCATGGGCGACAGAACACCAGTATGAATTGTTCAAAAACTATCTGGAAACCCGCCACGCGGATGGCGGCATGGCGGATATGGATATGTTCGAGTTTTCTGCCATGGTCGAAGAAACCCCCGTGCGTAGTCGCATTGTGGAATATTCAACCACCCACACATTATACGAACGCACCGAACTGGCGGCCGTGTGCCTGACCGACCTGTTGGACGACGGGCTGTCACTGGTCTATTCGTTCTTTGATCCTGATCTGCACAAAAATAGCCTTGGCACCTATATGATACTGGATCACATCGAAATCGCAAAAGAAGCAGGTCTGCCCTATATCTATCTGGGCTACTGGGTGCCCGGTAGCCCGAAAATGGATTATAAATCGGGCTTTAGCGCTTTAGAGGTTTTTACCAAAGGCGCGTGGACCGCACTTGACGACCCTTCGACATTCAAAAGCAATAATGCTATGTCCGGCGCGGATCCAATTTCCGAACAGGTCGCGGCAATTAGCCTGCCTGATGTGCTGGGGTCTTGAAATAAACTGGTAAATGTCATTATATTTCAAGTGTAGGTAATTATATTGCTTA
>DAOUQS010000081.1 GCA_030625465.1 Amylibacter sp.
CGGGTCAGGATCATCGCCTGTGGTAATTTCGGCGTCCAGTTCCACCGCGTGCCACGCCAGATTGTTCCATCCGGCCTGTCGCAAAATCGGTTCGAAATATGCGGGATCAGCCCAGGCAAAAGGCCCGGGCGTGCCCGCAGGTGGCGCGGGTGGCGGATCACCCAGAAGTGACCGCGCCGCTTTCAGCGGAATACGCGCCCAGCCGTTTTCCCGCCCTGCGCACCAACAGACAATCAACAGATTGCCACCTGCCACGGTCTGATTACGGATATGTGTCCAGCCTGCGACCGCATCGTCAAAAAACATTGCACCACAGCGCGAATAGACCGCATCATAAGGCCCGCCCAATGGCGCGCTTGATGCGTCGGCCAGCAGATATTCGGCACCGCCATCTTCCCTGGCTAAAGCCAGTAAATCTTCGGAAACATCAACACCTGTTACATCTGCACCAAGCCGCGCCAATGCACGACTAGTGCTACCTGCCCCGCAGCCCACATCCAGCACGCGTTTATCGGCGACGTCGCCCAACGCGGCAATGCCCTGATCGCCCACAGGGCCCAGCAGGCAATTCAACCCGTCCATGCGCTTTGACCATTCTTTGCCGACACGACCCTGCCAATCCAGTTTATCCGTCATATTTCCTCCTAGACGCGGTCACGTTGGCCCAATATTGTACCCACATGCAACAGGCTTTTTCACATGTCACCACATGGGTGTTCGATCTTGATAATACGCTTTATCCACCAACGGACGCGTTGTTCGACCAAATTGATGTGCTGATGACGGATTATGTCATGGACAGCCTGAAACTGGACCACCCCACGGCCAATAAGCTGCGCGCGGATTACTGGGCGCAGTACGGCACGACGCTGGCGGGGTTGATGGAAGTGCATGACCTTGAGCCTGAACCGTTCCTTGATGCGGTTCATCAAATTGACCTGTCACATATTCAGGCGGATCACGGGTTGCGCACCTCTATTGAACGGCTTGAGGGACGCAAAATCGTCTATACCAACGGATCACGCGAACATGCGGAACGGGTCACAAAAGCACGCGGTCTGGACGGGGTTTTTGATGCTATGTACGGCGTTGAACATGCGGGATATGCGCCAAAACCACGGCGTGTAGCGTTCGAGCGGGTGTTTGCACTGGACGGGGTAGACCCGCAAAGGGCCGCATTGTTTGAAGACGATGAACGCAATCTGGAAATTCCCCATGCGATGGGACTTAAAACCGTGCTGGTCGGGCCCAAAGATGACCGCCCCTACATTCATTACCAAACCGAGGATCTGGCGGACTTTCTGTCGCGCCTGACCCCATAGGCCTTTCCGACCTTCCCCATTCAGCCTAGGCTGCATCCATGAAACGTATCAGCACAGACATCATGATTTCAGGCGGCGGTATTGCCGGTATGACCGCCGCTTGCGCCTTTGGTGCAGCAGGCTTTGATGTGGTCTGTGTTGATCCCGCCCCACCCGTGACCGAAGTCGCCGATCCCAAATCCGACCTGCGCAGCACGGCGTTTTTGCAACCGGCGCGCAACACGCTGAAAGCGGCCGGTATCTGGGCCCATCTGGCAGACTACGCCACGCCTTTGGACATCATGCGACTGGCCGATGCGGGCGGCGAGGTGAACGAAGTGCGCACCGTCGCGGATTTCATCGCGTCTGAAATATCGGATGAGCCGTTTGCCTGGAACCTGCCCAACTGGTTACTGCGCCGCGAGATGCTGAGACGCATTGACGAGCTGGATAATGTGACCTTTCTGACAGGGGTTGAAACCAAAGGAATTACGCCGCGCACGGACCGCGCCTATGTGCAATTGTCCAACCAAACACAAGTGGACTGCAAGCTGGTGTTGGCCGCAGACGGGCGCAATTCACCGACCCGCGACATGCTGGGGATTGACGCTAAAACCTGGCGGTTCGGGCAAAAGGCGATTGTATTTTCAGTGTCACACCCGCAATCGCACGAAAATACCTCGACCGAGATCCACCGTTCCGGCGGGCCGTTCACCGTGGTGCCTTTAAACGATGTGGATGGCGTGCATTATTCCGCAGTGGTCTGGATGGAAAAAGGCCCCCAAGCCGCCGATTTGATGGCGATGGATGATGCAACATTTATGGTCACAGCCAACGCGCGGTCTTGCGGTATATTGGGTGATCTGAAACTGGAAAGCCGCCGGATGATCTGGCCAATTATCAGCCGTCTGGCCGATAAGCTATATGGCCCGCGCACCGCCCTAATCGCGGAAGCCGCCCATGTTATTCCGCCCATCGGGGCGCAGGGTTTAAACATGAGCCTGACCGATATTCAGTGCCTGCTGGACCTAAGCCTTGAGAACCCCGATAGCATCGGCACCCCCGAAATGCTGGCCGCCTATCAAAAGGCCCGTTTTGGTGACATTAAAATGCGGGTAAACGGGGTCAATATGCTGAACCGCGCGGCGATGACAGACAGTGATACCCTAAAGGCCCTGCGCCTGAAGGGGCTGCAAACCCTGCACGGGTTTGCGCCTGTTCGCAAGACTTTGATGCGTAAAGGATTGGGCAGCGTTTAGCTGACCTGTATTGTTTTACTTATTGAAACGCTCGCCTTTTAATAGAATCATATTGACGATTACAAGTAAACCTTAAAGTATTACAGCAATTGTATCAGACACGCTGTATTAAAGGGCTTTTCAGCAATAATTCTACAACAACACCTACTTTTACTAGAAAATATTAAGGAGAAATAACATGGGATGGAAAGGAACCGTTCGTTCAATTGCGGCAACAGCTCGCCGAATGGAAAGAGATGCAGAACGACGTCACAAGGTAGCTGTAAAAGAACAAATAACGGCGGATGCATCTGCCGATGTATTGAATTGGGAAAATTATATTGATGATCTTCTGACCGTACACACTGATTTAACAGATCATGTTGATTGGGATATATTACTTAATAAGACCGAACCAACAAAGCCAAAACTTGGCACAGATTACTATGATAAAGCAAACGCTAATCTTGCTCATTTTAAGCCAAAGTTTTTCGATTTTCTTCGTGGTGGAACCGATAAACTGCGAAAGCATTTAGATGATGCGTTTGAGCAAGCTCCTGATAAAGACAAGGCTAAGCATGATCGTGCATTAGAAAAGTACGACGCTGATTTCACAGAATGGGAAAGTGACAGAGATTTAGCTAAACGCCTATCGGTTGGCGAAGCTGCTGCCATACATGAGGTGGTTACTGAATTACAATCATTGAGTAAAACAGACCTTATTGGTTCTGCTGTTACATTTTCAATAAACGACAACTATGTGCATGCAAAACCGCAAGTGCATACAGATGAAATTGTTCCTAGTTTTAGGCGTAAACAATTAGCAAGTGGTAAATTGTCCGAAACAAAAATGCCAGTAGCGCAATTTAATGAACTTTACCAAGATTATGTGGCCAGCGTTGCATTAAAGGTAGCAGGGGATTTATTTCAGATGCTTCCGCTCGATGAGGTTTATGTTACATGTGAAAGCGAAATGCTTAACTCTGCAACAGGGCATAAAGAACCTACACCAATTTTATCCGTTCAATTTGTTCGGGAAACTTTTGGGCAACTTAATTTGGTTAATATTGATCCCTCTGACTCAATGGCAAATTTCAACCATGTGATGAATTTTAAAAGAACCAAAGGGTTTGCACCGATTACACCATTTGAGAACAAAAAATAGAACAACCGCTCTAAGCCACCTGATCCAATACCGTTTCCAACCGCGCCACGGCTGCATCCACATCATACAACTTATCCAGCCCGAACAATCCTAGGCGGAATGTGGAATAATCCTCCGGCTCGTCACAACGCAATGGCACACCTGCCGCGATTTGCACACCTTGGGCGGAAAACTTGCTGCCGTTTTGCAGGCCCGCATCATCGGTGTAGCTAACCACAACACCGGGCGCGCCGTAACCAGTGGCCGCGACAGAGGTAAACCCGCGTGCTGCAAGCACCGCACGCACCTTATCGCCCAGTTCCTGTTGTGCCAGTTTCAACTTGTCAAAGCCGTAGTCGCGGGTTTCCAGCATGGTGTCGCGGAAATCTTTCAGCGCATCTGTGGGCATGGTGGCGTGATAAGCGTGACCACCACCAGTGTAAGCATTCATGATGTTGGACCATGTTTTCAGGTTAACCGAAAAGCTAGTGCTTTCAGTGTCGGCCATACGCGCAATCGCGGCATCCGACATCATCACCAGACCCGCACAAGGCGATGCTGACCAGCCTTTTTGCGGCGCAGAGATTAGCACGTCAACGCCAGTGGCGGCCATATCAACCCAGATGCACCCTGATGCGATGCAATCCAGCACAAACAGACCACCCACCGAATGCACCGCATCGGCGACCGCTTTGATATAGTCATCGGGCAGGACCATCCCACTGGAGGTCTCTACGTGCGGCGCGAACACCACGGCGGGTTGCTCGGCCTTGATCTTGGCCACAACCTCATCAATCGGTGCAGGTGCGAAGGGGGATTGGTGGGCGTTGCCGGAACGGCGCGCCTTCATCACATAACCCTCGGACGGCATATTGCAGGCTTCAAATATCTGCGTCCAACGGAACGAAAACCAGCCGTTGCGCAAGATCAACGCTTTTTGGTCGGTTGCAAACTGTCGTGCGACCGCTTCCATCGCGTAAGTCCCGCCACCGGGGACAATCGCACAAGCTTTGGCGTTATAGACGCCTAATAGCATTTCATTGATGTCGCGCATAACCCCTTGGAATTGTGCGGACATATGGTTTAGCGAACGGTCGGTAAAGACCACGGAAAATTCAAGTAATCCATTTGGATCGACGTCAGGTAACAGGGCAGACATATGCGTAACTCCATCTATGTGTTTGTAGTTATATTAGTCAGGTTTGCAGATATAGAAAATCAAAAAAACGACATGATTTTTGTCTTTATGTATTATTTACACGCTACCCCAAAGCAATATTGCGCTTTTCTTCTGACAACAGCACATTTGCCTCAACATCACCCACACCCGGCAGGGTCATGATGCGCCGCCGCAGGACACGTTCAAAATCGGGGATGTCGCGGGCTACCACCTTCAGGCGGTAATCATACATTCCCAGCACGTGTTGCACCACCTGCACTTCGGGAATGGCACAGACCGCACGTTCAAAATCTTCCAGTGAAACACGCCCCTTGGTCGCCAGTTTTACCCCTAGAAAAACGCTGACGCCAAAGCCCAGCTTTGCCTTGTCCAGCACTACACGGCGGCCTTTGATAATGCCGGCCTGTTCCAGCCGTTTCACCCGACGCCACGCGGCAGGTTGTGACAGGTCTACCTTTTTCGCCAAAGCCGCAGCTGACAGGCTGCCGTCCTTTTGCAAGGCGCGCAATATTGCGCGGTCAATATCGTCCAGATCAATCATAACGGCAAAACCTCTCGGTCCAGCACGTTAGCGATCAGCATCAAGGCTTCAATATCGGCGATATGCGGCAGGTTCAAAATGCGGGTGCGGTAAATCTGCTGATAATGCGCCATATCACGGGCCAACACATTCAGGCGCACATCGACACGGCCCAAAAACGTCTGGATTTCATTGACCTCCGGCACCTCGCGCGCCGCCGCAATAAAGCTGTCAAACGCATTGGTCTGGGTTTTATCCAGCGTGATGCGCAATGATACTTCAACCTCATAACCCAGGGCCTTGGGGTCCAGCACAACTTGCCGCGAAACAATCACCCCGCCCTGCTCCATCCGCTCTACCCTGCGCCAGCACGATGCGGCGGCATAATTGACCCGCGCGCCCAATTGGGCGGCCGTTAAAGTGGCATCATCTTGCAAGGCGCGCAGGATACGTCTGTCCAGATCATCAAGTTGTTGCATGGATTATCCCAATTATTGTATATTTACGCATGATTTTTACATCATTTATCATAATTGCACAAATTATGAAATCGACCCTAGCTTGAAACCAGTATAAAACAACCCCAAATTCGCTAACTTATGGAGGCTACAATGCGTGTTTATTACGATCGCGACTGCGATGTTAACCTGATCAAAGATATGAAAGTTGCAATTCTGGGCTACGGCAGCCAGGGCCACGCGCATGCGTTGAACCTGCGCGACAGTGGTGCCAAAAACGTGGTGATTGCCCTGCGCGAAGGCTCTGCCTCTGCTAAAAAAGTCGAGGGCGAAGGCCTGACAGTGATGGGCATCGCCGAAGCAGCCGCTTGGTGCGACCTGATCATGTTCACCATGCCTGATGAGTTGCAAGCAGAGACATACAACAAATATGTCCGCGACAACCTAAAAGACGGCGCTGCAATTGCATTTGCCCACGGCCTAAACATCCACTTCGGCCTAATCGAAGCAAAACCCGGTGTTGACGTCATCATGATGGCACCAAAAGGCCCGGGTCACACAGTGCGCGGCGAATACGTCAAAGGCGGCGGCGTTCCTTGTCTGGTCGCCGTGAACCAAGACGCATCCGGCAAAGCGCTGGAAATTGGCAAATCATATTGTTCAGCCATCGGTGGCGGTCGTTCCGGCATCATCGAAACCGACTTCCGCGAAGAATGCGAAACCGATCTGTTCGGTGAACAAGCAGTTTTGTGTGGCGGTGTGGTCGAGCTGATCCGCATGGGTTTCGAGACACTGGTTGAAGCGGGCTACGAGCCTGAAATGGCCTACTTTGAGTGCCTACACGAAGTCAAACTGATCGTTGATCTGATCTATGAAGGCGGCATCGCCAACATGAACTATTCAATCTCGAACACGGCTGAATACGGTGAATACGTTTCCGGTCCGCGCATCTTGCCATACGATGAAACCAAGGCCCGCATGAAAGCGGTTCTGACAGACATTCAATCAGGCAAATTCGTGCGTGACTTCATGCTGGAAAATGCTGTTGGCCAACCATCGTTCAAAGCCACACGCCGTATCAACGACGAGCATCAGATTGAAAAGGTTGGCGCCAAGCTACGCGCCATGATGCCTTGGATTTCTGCCGGCAAAATGGTTGATAAAGAAAAGAACTGACCTTTATCACCTTTTCATGAAAAAAGGCACGCTTTCGGGCGTGCCTTTTGCTTTTCAGCCTAACTTTATTGATATAATGATCCGTTAAACTGGTCTCTTTTTGTGACGAATTAACGGAACGCTGAATGTCGCCTAAGAATCCACACTCGCTCTTGAACTGGGCCTTTTTACTTATCCTCGGGATTATCTGGGGCAGTTCGTTTATGGGGGCAAAAATTGCGCTGACAGGGTTTGGGCCTATGACGGTTGCAGCTTTGCGACTGATCATCGGGGCGTTCACTTTGGTTGGCTTTGCCTATATTTTTCGTGACGGTCTGCCAAAATGGGAAACAGCCACAGACAGACGTATCTGGCTGCATATTCTTGGCATGGGCCTGTTTACCAATGCCATCCCGTTTACCTTGCTAAACTGGGGGCAATTACGTGTGTCTTCAGGCTTTGCAGGAATTTCCATGGCAGTCGTCCCCTTGCTGGTCCTGCCATTGGCGCATTTCTTTGTCGCAGGCGACCGGATGACCCACAAAAAAGTTCTGGGGTTTGCTATCGGGTTTGCAGGCGTGATTATTCTGGTCGGCCCTGCCAGTTTTATGGGTACAAGTGACGACCCGCTGGAACCCGTAGCCCGCCTTGCCTGCATCGGTGCTGCCTGCTGTTATGCCATTGGCAGTATCATCACACGGCGTTGCCCGCCGGTTGGATTGGTATCATTTGCGGCGGCCGCTTTGTTAGTTGGCACCATCTGCATGGTGCCAATGGCACTTTATTTTGAAGGTGTGCCAAGCTTGCCCGACAACCGTGCCGCATTGGTGGGCATTATTTATCTGGGATTATTCCCGACCGCGTTGGCGACAATTATGCTGGTCAATATCATCAACAAAGCAGGCCCCAGTTTCATGAGCTTGGTGAACTATCAGGTTCCCATATGGGCAATCATCTTCAGCATGACCTTCATGAATGAGGCCTTGCCGGAAAGTTTCCTAAGCGCGCTTGCATTAATCCTGCTGGGCTTGGG
>DAOUQS010000269.1 GCA_030625465.1 Amylibacter sp.
GGCCACGTGTTCTAAGCTACACACCCGCCCCGATGCCGACCGCGACCCGCGCACGTTTTCATCCGGGCGAAGACAAAACCGCTTTAAGTACCGCGTCTTGTGAAGCTGAACAGTTTGTGAACTGGCTTAAAAAATAAAATCGTCCGCCGTAAATTCATGGGCATATAACGGCGTATTATCGATCGATGTTATTCTAATTTCTTCCGCGCCCGCGACAATTACCGCGCCGAATGACCGGCTGCTGATATCCAGATCATCGAATAGGGCGACGTCCCCAAGCAAAGACAAATCAATCAGGTCTATGCCTATTTCATAATCGCGGATCAGGTCCAGCGTGTTATCCGCCGCGAACCGGAATATATCCGCCCCCGCCCCGCCATAGAAATGGTCGCGCCCGGCACCATCCACCAGCAAATCATTGCCATTGCCACCGTAAATCCGGTCACTGCCACCCATACCTAAAAGCGTATCGTCTTGCGAATTTCCATTCAGCACCTCGTGGGTTTCATTGCCGATGATGGTCAGGCCGGTATTGTCGATGTCTATCCGGATCTGGGTAAACCCGTTTTCAACGCCACTGCTGACAAACGCGTGAATTTCAGTGCCCAGAATGGCCACCTCGATATCCGTGATATTATTCAATGTGGTGTCAAAATCATCGGCCAATACAGCCAGTACCGATAGGGTTCCGCGTGCAGATATTTCGATCAGGGTCAGACCATCATCTGATCCTGCAGCAAGTATGAAGCCGCGACCTTCATAGGTGAAGCTTTCCAGAACGCTGGCATCGTCAAATCGCGTGTCTATACCGTCGATCAGGTGATCAACCTCGGTCAATGCACCACCGGTGCCAACCACATAAACCGTTAGGCTGTTGGTTCCGGCAGAGGCCATCAGTAAATAGGCCTGCCCCTTTACGGTAATGGTTTGCAAGGCTTGCGGCAGGCTGAAACCGGATGCGTCCGACGGGGCGACACTGTCGATCAGGTGCATAACGCCGTTCGCGTCGATGTTGAAACTGTTCAGGCCGGCGTCAAATGCCGAGGCGGTAAACAGGTAGGTTTCCTCACCTATGGAAACAGATGCGAACGCTGCAACATCGCTGAAATAATCGAAACTATCACCCGAATATTGCACCTGATTGCTGAACGTATCACCCGGTTGCATCCAGTAGCTTGTGACCCCAGAGATCCCGCGTTCGACAGTAAACAGATAGGTTTTGCCGGCAATGATCACACTATGCGTCACCACAAGATTACCAATGCTGGCAGTCCCCGAAGCTTGCCGCAACGGGGTCGATATATTACCTGTATTATCAATAAGATAAGTTGCGGCTTCATCATCAAGCCGCGCCGAGGGTAGCAAGGTCAGCACCCCGTTCACATCGGTAATGTTCAACTGGTCAACGGTAAAGGTGCCAGAAATGGTACTGAAAGAGGCCATATCAACCAGGTTCGGGGCCATCGTATCACTGATCGCAAAGCTGCTGACCGCGCCATCAGCCTCGGCGGCGACAAACAGGAAATCCTGCCCGTCGATGGTGACAAGCTCCAGATCAGAGGTCCCCATCAGTTCCAAAACACTGTCGTCCACGACAGAAGATAAAATTGTAAAACCAGTCACTTCAGCACTCCTGAAAACAGGATGCGCTTAGTGCGTTAATATCGCGCTAATTTGCCAGAATTTGATCAGGTATTATGTAGAAAATGCAATACATCTCCGTCTTGCACGATATATGTTTTGCCTTCCGCACGCATTTTACCTGCGGTTTTAGCACCTTGTTCGCCGTCATTTTTGACGTAATCATCATAGGCAATGGTTTCGGCACGGATAAATCCGCGTTCAAAATCACCGTGAATAACCCCCGCCGCTTTCGGCGCTGATGTGCCTTTGCTAATGGTCCAGGCGCGCGCTTCCATTGGACCCACGGTAAAGTAGGTTTGCAATTCCAGCAATTCATAACCCGCACGGATCAAGCGGTTCAGACCCGCCTCTTCCAGCCCCAGTTCTTCCAGAAACATCTGTGCTTCTTCGTCATCCAACTGGCTGATCTCTTCCTCGATCGCAGCCGAGATTACCACGCAACCCGCACCTTGCCCTGCGGCCATTTCAGCCACACGCGCGGAATGGGCATTGCCTTCGCCTGCGTTTTCTTCTTCGACATTACACACGAAAACGATTTTCTTGGATGTCAGCAGGCCCAGGATTCTCCAAGTCTTTTCCTCATCCTCTGCAATTTCAACCGTGCGCGCAGGTTGCCCCGCTTCAATCACCGTCTTAGCGCGTTCCAGCAGATCATTTTGCATCACCGCCTCTTTATCGCCGCCCTTCAACTTGCGTACCAGACCGCTTAGGCGTTTCTCGATGTTTTCAAGGTCTGCCAGCATCAGCTCGGTCTCGATAATATCCGCATCCGCCACAGGATCAACGCGGCCATCCACGTGTGTTACATCATCGTCTTCAAAGCACCGCAGCACGTGGGCAATGGCATCACATTCGCGGATCGTGGCCAGAAACTTGTTACCTAGCCCCTCACCTTTGGAAGCACCCTTCACAAGGCCCGCAATATCGACAAACGTCATGCGTGTCGGGATGATCTTGCCGGAGCTGGCAATTTTTGCCAACACATCAAGACGCGCATCGGGCACAGAGACCTCGCCCACATTGGGTTCAATGGTGCAGAACGGAAAGTTCGCCGCCTGTGCCGCCGCCGTTTTGGTCAGCGCGTTGAAAAGCGTGGACTTGCCCACATTCGGCATACCGACAATACCTGTTTTAAAACCCATGATGC
>DAOUQS010000110.1 GCA_030625465.1 Amylibacter sp.
TAGATTTTTCCGGCTTTGATCAGTTTGATGGGCTGGTTTCACCTTCTGATTTAACGAGCATGATCGGGCATTTATTCCCAATCGCGCTGTGGGGCCGTTCTTCATTGTAGTATCTACGCCAAGTCTCTAACTTTTCGACGGCATCTGCAAGGCTTAAGAACCAATGCGTGTTCAGGCACTTCTGACGGAACTTGCCATTGAAGGCTTCGATGAACGCATTATCAGTCGGTTTTCCCGGTCGCGAGAAGCCTCAAATACCCTGACCACGAACAAGCCAGATCGGGTTCGACCATGCGCGTTTGCCGGCGCGATCTATAACTGTCACGCGGATCCATGGTGAGTTGGACAGTCGTTCCAGTGAAAGCTGTCCGGTGGTCATGGTTTTACCATGCAGGGTGGCCATTGATGTGCCTTGACCTTGAACGATAATTGTTGCGGCAGAAGAGCAATCGACCTCGATACTATTCTTGCTCAAACGGATATCGTTTATTTCCGGGCCGGTACTGGAATAAAATTTGCCTGCCTTCAGTGCGGCAAGCAAAGCTTCGGGGGTGTTTTGTGTGGCCTTGACCATCACCCAGCCGCCGAAAAAATCGGGTGTGTTGAAATGGGCGTCATCGGTGGCGATCAGGATTAATTTACGCCCTTCGGTGAAAAGGTGCTCCAGTGTCACGAAACCCTCGCCACGGTCATTGTCGACAACGCAACCGTGGTTGTAAATCTCTACCGCGTGGGCGGCGGTGATGGTGCGGGCATCGGCCTCGGACATTCCGGACCAATGCGGGTGGGCAATGGCCACAAACGCACCGGCGTCGCGTGCGCGCTGTGCTATGGACGCCCCGGTTTCAGAGCATTTAACCGGTCTGAAATGCGGCGCATTCGGCGGGGTGAAGTCGCGCGGCAGGCCTACGGCCACGATATGCCACAAATGCTTGTTTTCCATCGTGCCTGTATGCAGTTCAGCACCCAGAATCGTTGTGAAACGGTCATTGTGAAACGTGGTTGTATTCGTAATCGGGTAATCGAACAGCCCGACAAAGTGATCTGTCAGGGCAATGAAATCATAGCCCTCTGCCTGATAACGGCGACAGACTTCTTCGGGTGATAGAACCCCGTCAGAGCTGGTCGAATGGGTATGTAAATTGCCGCGATGGAATTTTCCATCGGTGGTAAAGAAGCTTGTCGGCATGGTATTTCTCTTGGTTTTTTAAGGTTAAACAGTAGTTACAAAATTTGGCTTAGAAACTTTTGTGTACGCTCATGCTCTGGATTACCAAAGAATGCTTCGGGTTTGTTACGCTCGACAATGTCGCCTTCATCCATGAAGATCACTTCATCGGCGATGGTTTTGGCAAAACCCATTTCATGGGTCACGACGATCATAGTCATACCTGTTTCGGCCAAATCAACCATGGTGTCCAACACCTCTTTGATCATTTCTGGATCAAGGGCGGATGTGGGTTCGTCAAACAGCATAATCTTCGGGCTCATGCAAAGCGAACGGGCGATAGCCACCCGCTGCTGCTGGCCACCAGACATCTGGCCGGGGTATTTATCGGCCTGCTCGGGTATTTTGACCCGCTCAAGATACATCATCGCGGTTTCGATCGCTTCCGCCTTGCCCATTTTACGCACCCAGATCGGGCCAAGGGTCAGGTTTTCAAGAATGGTCAGGTGCGGGAACAGGTTGAAATTCTGAAACACCATGCCGACCTCGGTGCGGATATGATCCAGATTTTTCAGGTTCTTGCCCAGCTTGATGCCGTCAACAATGATGTCGCCCTCTTGGTGTTCCTCTAGCGCATTGATGCAGCGGATCAGGGTGGATTTACCCGAACCCGAAGGCCCGCAAACCACAATCCGTTCGCCTTTGTGTACCGTCAGGTCGATGTCTTTCAGCACATGGAACGAACCGTACCATTTGTTCATTTTGCTTACTTCGATCATTACTTCGCTTGAAATAGCGGAAGCCAACTGACCCTTTTCTTGTGCATTACTCATAGTATTTCTCCTTCAAGTATCAGGTCAATGATTGCTGCCAGCCGATAGTTTCACTTCAAGATGCCGGCTGTATTTGGACATTGCGAAGCAGATGATAAAGAACAGGATTGCGCCGAAAATCAGCGGTTCTTTGTGCAGGCCAAGCCAAGGCACGTCTTTGCTGATGGAACGTAGCATTCCCAAGATGTCAAACAGGCCGATGATTGACACCAGCGTGGTGTCTTTCAGCAAGCCGATAAAGCTGCCGACGATATTGGGGATCATGTGCTTCAGGGCTTGTGGCATAATGATCAGCCCCATCGTGCCCCAATAGCCAAGGCCGATAGTATGCGCCCCTTCCGCCTGCCCCTTGGGGATGGCTTGCAGGCCGGCGCGCACTGTTTCAGCCATATAACAGGCGTTGAACAGCACAACGGCGATAATCACCAGCACCAGATTGTTCAGCACGAAACCTTCGCGCATGAACAGCGGGAACATTGTGGTAGCCATGAACAATACGGTGATCAGCGGAACCGAGCGGAAAATCTCGATAAAGCCGGTGGAAAGCACCCGCAATACCGGCAGTTTGGAACGCCGTCCCAGTGCCAGAATGATACCACCCGGTAGGGCCGAGGCGATGCCGATGCCGGAAATAACCAGCGTCAAGAACAACCCGCCCCATTTGGTCCAGGTCACGAACTCTACTGTCCAGCTTGACTGCCATAGATATGCGGCGCCAAAGCCGACGGCTACAAGTCCGATCAGCAAATTGCGCTGCTTCTTGTCCGCTTTGTTGGCTTGCCCAAGCCTTTTAATAATAAACTGTGCGATGCTTTCTTGCTTCAAGATACCGACAATGGCATTTGCCATGTTGATAACAAATGCAACGATTGCACCTGAGACCATAACCTGCATGAACAAGCCCTTGTCGCCGCCTGAGAAAAGGTAGCCAGCTAGGAACGGGTAGAATACCACCACGCTCGCACCGACAAGGACTTTGCCTTTAGCACGTGCTATCCAAAGTGGCGCCATCCAGAAAGCCAGTAAAAGCCCGCCAAAGTTAATCCGCCATAATTCGTCTCGTGGGTAGCGCCCGTAGAAAATGTTATCAAGCCAGTCGATAACACCGGCCCAGCAGGCACCTGTCAGGCTGTTGCCATAACACTCACGCCGGGTTTCGGCCACGAATGTCGCATCGGCATAACCCCAGACGTAAACGCCGCTAACGGTCAGGTAGATGACATAGATGGTGAAAACCGTCAGCACCGTATTGAAGGCTGAACTGAACAGGTTTTTTCGCAACCAGCCCAATACAGATGTTTCCGACAGCGGTTCCGGGCGTGCGGGGGTCTTTGTTGCTTTGATTATTGCCATTTTACCGCTCCACCAGCTGTACACGTTTATTGTAAATGTTCAGGAAGAACGAGATTGTCAGGCTGATGAACATATAGAACGCCATGGTCATCCCGACCATTTCCACCGCATAACCCGCTTGGTTCAGCGCAGTTTGCATGAATAGTGACACGATGTCGGAATAGCCGATGGCGATTGCCAGCGACGAGTTCTTGACCGTGTTCATCCAGTTACTGATCAAAGGCGGCACAATCGCAGGCATGGCTTGCGGGATGATCACCAGCCCCATGACCTTGCCGGGCTTCAGGCCAATGGCCATTGCCGCATCGCTTTGCCCGCGATTGACCGACAGGATACCGGCCCGTACCGACTCGGCGATATGGGCGGCGTGATAAATACTAAGGGCGACAAGCAGTGCCAGAAATGCGGGTGGAACACTTGTGCCACCAACGTAGTTAAAGCCTTGCAGGGTTGGAATATCCCATTCCAGCGGCATGTCCGTGGCGAAATAGACGACCAGAGGCAGGATAATAATGGCGGCAAGTGATGGCAGCAAAGTCTTGGTTTGTTCACCAGATGCATCTTGGCGCTGACGGGCGCGGCGGCGATATATAATCGCGCCGATAACGGCCACAGCCAATGCGACTAGGGTCATCCAGAACAGATCACCGGGGATCGGTGTTGAAAAGTAAAGGCCACGGTTGTTCAAAATCACCCGTTCAGCCCCGAAGGACAAATCAAGGGATTTTTTGACGACCGGTAGCAAGCTGAAAACGCCGATATACCAGAATACGATCTGGATCAGCAGCGGGACGTTACGGAAAACCTCGACATATGCCAGTGCCACTTTGGCGACCAGCCAGTTTGATGACAGGCGCAAAACGCCGATGATAAAGCCAAGTACGGTGCTGACGATGATAGACAGAAACGAGATTAGCAGCGTGTTCAGCGCACCAATTATGAAGATGTCGCCGTAAGTGCCGATGCCGGGTTTATATTCGATCAATTTGAAGTCGGTGTCAAAACCGGCAGTGGCATTGATAAAGCTAAAGCCAGTATTCATGCCGCGCACTTCAAGGTTATGGGCAGTATTTGAAATCAGATACCAGACCATCCAGCCGACAATACCGGCGGTTAAAATCTGGTAGAACGCAGAGCGCACTCTTTGGTCTTGGAAAAAGTTGAATTCTTCTTTTGGCCGTACACGCACGGCGGCCTTTCGGTCGGTTTTATCCGTCACATCAATACTCCGCTGTTGGTGTTTTTGCCAGATTTGAACGCCAGCTTAAAACAATGGTGCCGAACCAAAAGGCCCGGCACCACAGATTGTTTGGTTTAGCGCATTGGAGGCGAATACATCAAGCCGCCATCAGTCCAAAGTGCATTCAGTGAACCCGCACGATCAATGCCGATACCTTGTGGGCCGTGACCCATGTAGGCTTCGTAAATCTCGCCGTAGTTACCAACAGCTTTGATGATGTTGTAAGCCCAGTCACTTTCAAGACCCAGACCGTCACTCAGGTTGCCTTCAGCACCCAGCATACGCAGGACGTTCGGGTCTTTTGAGTTGGCTTTCATGTCGTCAACATTGGCTTGGGTGATACCCAGCTCTTCTGCATTGATCAAAGCGAAGATAGACCAGCGCACGATGTCGGACCATTGGCTGTCACCATGACGAACAGCAGATGCCAAAGGCTCTTTTGACAGTGTTTCTGGAAGGATCATGTGATCGCCCGGAACCGGAAAGGATGAAATGTTGCCAGCCATTGATGATTTATCACCAGTTACCGCATCACAACCACCGTTCAGATATGTATCATCACGTACATTGTAATCTTCGAATGTCACCGCTTGTATGCCCAGATCGTTCTGACGGCTGAAATCTGTCAGGTTCAATTCTGTTGTTGTACCTGTGGTCACGCAAACCTTGGCACCTTTCAGTTCCATCGCACTTGTGATGCCGCTGTCTTTGCGCACTGTGAAGCCCTGGCCATCATAAAAGTTTGTTGCCAGAAAATCGATCCCAAGTTGGGTGTCGCGTGTCATTGTCCAAGTGGCAGTCCGTGACAGCAGATCACTTTCGCCGTTTGCAAGGGCTGTGAAACGTGCTTGCGAGCTAACCGATTGAATTTCAAGTTTGGTTTTGTCGCCAAAAATAGCAGCAGCAACAGCTTGGCAAACAGAAACATCCAGGCCATACCAGTTACCTTCTGAATCCAGATTGTAATAGCCAGGCGAAGGTTGGCCAACTTGGCAACGCAGGTTGCCGCGCTTTTTAACAATGTCGAGTGTGCTTTCAGCAGATGCAAAAGTCACGCCCGTTGTCGTCATCACAGCAGCCGCTGTAAGTGACGTTAGAATTGAAGTTATTTTCATTATTATTCTCCCTGAACAGTTTGGTTCAAGGCGAAGCATAGGAGGGGGTCATAATGTCCGTCCAATGCTTTTATCAGCATATCCCATGCAAGAATTGCATGAGGCACTCTATGCTATACACAATCGTTATCAGAAGCGGATCAGGCGCCAGCCAAGGCGGGCAGGGTTTTTTCCTGTTGCAGCAATACTTTCCAGAACTTTTCTACCCGTGGTTCATTATAATTCAAACAGCGATAAATTCTGATATCAACACGAATATCATCTGCTTTTTCTGCTGCCCGAACAAGCTGCCCATTTGCCAGTTCATCCGTAATAAGTGTGCGGGGTAACCAGGCTAGGCCAAAACCTTCTACCGCCATCGCCAGTAAAGTCGTTGCAATTGACGAATCGTATACCGACTTGAATGTCAGGTTCCTGTATTTGCCCTCCATATGGTTTCTGATCGGCCACGGAGATGCATCAGACAAGGTGTGAAGGCTCGGTATTGTGCTTGTGGGGTTATCCGGCAACCACCATCGCGCGGTTCCATCGTCATTCGGGCTGGCCACCGGCACAAGGGTTTCTTCGGCAAGCTTCAACGAGGTGAACAATGCCGTATCAAATTGCATGCTATCCTCGGGAACGGAATAACTGATAAACAGATCGACAGAGTTATCGGCCAGTGCCGCAAAATAGTCTGCAATCGTGCCATATTCGGTTCTGACACTAAACTGGTTGGCATCAATGAATGGCTGAAGGGTTTTCAGCCATCCGGGTATGAATATCTGCGCAAGCGTGCCAAGCGTTGCAAACCGCATTTTTTCTTTGTCTTCGGCAATCTGTGCCTGCACGCTATTTTTGCCGTTTTCGGCAAGATCGACAATATCCTGCGCCACTTGCTGAAACAATATGCCCGCTTCGGTCAGTTCTGAAGGTTGGTGCGTGCGGTCAATTAGCGGGGCCTCAACCCACGCTTCAAGGGCTTGAATGCGGCGACTGAAAGCAGGTTGTGAAACACAACGCTGTTCTGCCGCTAACCGGAAATTTCCCGTAGAACACAAGGTTAGAAAATCTTCCAGCCACTTAAGTTCCATTCGGCGCCTGCTTTCGGGTTTCAGGCATTCAGAGTGCCTATTTCGGATACTACGTAAAACTCTTTAGCATGTCTATGTCGGGAGCTTTTTAATCAAGTGGA
>DAOUQS010000196.1 GCA_030625465.1 Amylibacter sp.
AGGCGCTAAATCGGTTAAAGAGGCGCGTATGCACTTGCGCAGGTTGCCCCGCGAACCCAGCCCGTCAGAGCTGCAAAATGCCGGCCGCAAGTTTCCGCCAAACTTTATGCATGATAGCTGGATGGATTATTTATACTGGGATGCCGAGCTGGAGGCGTAATTCTGCCGATTGTAATACCCGCACTGGAAATTCGGTTTTGCCGACATATATATAGGTCATGGACAAGTTGGTTTATCAACTTTGCACCCTGAGGACTGGCCTTGGCGATGCGGGTGCTGCACTCTTTTCCCCCTTTGAAGTGCAGTGCCGTCCTTCCCTGACCCTGCGGGGTCAGTCTTTGCGTGCCGCTTTGAACCAGATGCCTGCCAGAATAAACGACAGGATTGCGTTCCATGCAGCCATGCTGATGCCGAACATTGACCATGCAATCTCGTCACAGCGCACAACTGGTGCTTCCAGTATCTGGGCCAGTAGATCATCTGTGCTAAGCCCCGCGATCGAGCCTGATGTGCAGGTTGTCGGGCCTTCCCACCACATTTGTTCAACGCCTGCATGATAGACCCCGATACCTGCCGTGGTCAGGGCGGCCAGCATGCCGAAGATGGCCAGTTCCCTGCGGCCTGTTGCAAGACCGATTATGCCGATGATGATAGCGGCCGCATGGGGCCAGCGTTGCCACAGGCACATTTTGCACGGTGGCATATCGCCGAGATGTTGAAAGGCAAAGGCCCCGCCCAGCAGAGCGATGGAGCCAAGAGTGGCAATCAGGATCAGGGTGTTGCGTGTCATAGATATTTCACCAGGTAAAAGGTTCCGATTAGAAGGACGATAAAGACTGTAAAGACCAGACCCATCCGTTTTTCAATGAAATCCTTGATAGGCGCGCCAAATTTCCACAGCAGGGCGGCGACGATAAAGAAGCGCAATGCGCGCGCGATCAAAGACCAGATCATAAACTGGATAAACGGCAGGCCCGTGGCGCCCGATGTGATGGTGATGACTTTATAGGGGAACGGGGTGACGCCTGCGACCAGAACCGCCCAATGGCCATAGGCATTGAAGCGTTCTTTGAAGGCTTCGAACTGATCCATCTTGCCATAAAACTCCAGCAGGGGTTTGCCTGCGATGTCAAATAGCTCGGCCCCGATGTAATAGCCCAAACCACCGCCTAGAACGCTGGCAACGGTGCAAATTCCGGCAATAAGCCACGCGCGATGCGGCGCGGCCAGAACCAGCGGAATTAACAAAACATCCGGCGGAACGGCAAAGACCGAACTTTCGATGAAAGCGATAAAGGCCAGCGCCCAAAGCGCATAGGGCGATTGTGCCAGTGAAAATGTCCAGTCGTATAACCTGCGCAGCATTTGTTTGCCTTTAGTTTTAAGCTTATGCACCACACCTATATTTTCAGGTCAAGGTGGTTTTGAAAAGCATATTCAGGTAATTTATGCATCAGGCTTAAGATTACTTGCTGTTTTCATGTGAATAACTATGTTGATACATAGAAGTGCCGGATTTTGCAGAAAATAAATCGGCATTTTTACATGGGAGAATTATAAATGTGTGAAATATTTGCGGGCCAGAACCCGCGCCGTTATGAGCCGGTTACACGGCATATTCGTTTGAATGGACAAAGCACCAGCATTCGTCTGGAACATAGTTTCTGGCGGATTGTCGATGAAATTGCCGCAAGTCAGGATATGACAACGCCGAAATTCATCTCGCAATTGCATTCGGAAGTGCTGGAACAACGTGGTGAAGCACCAAACTTCACCTCGCTTTTACGTTGTGCATGCCTGATTCATATCGGTCACGCGGATGAAGCTGACCTGCAAGAAGTAATGGCTGCCGAATAAAAATTGCATGTAGTATCCCGATACTACCCAGCCAAAACGTTTAATTCCTATCCTTTACAGATACGTACAACACTGTGGAGGGAAACTTGGCTAAAATTATACATTCTATGGTTCGCGTTCTTGAAGAGGCACGCTCTGTAGAATTTTACAAAACCGCTTTTGGGCTGAATGTGGCCGAACGACTGGATTTTGACAGTTTCACACTGGTTTATATGCGTAACGCCGAAGCCGATATGGAGCTGGAGCTGACAATCAACAAAGATCAAACCGAAGCCTATGATCTGGGCAATGGATATGGCCACTTTGCGGTGGTTGTGGATGATCTGGATGCCGAACATGCGCGGTTTGAAAGCCTTGGGCTGAACCCGCGCAAATTGGTTGATTTCAACAATAATGGGGAATTGCTGGCGCGGTTCTTTTTTGTGGCCGACCCTGATGGCTATGAAATTGAAGTGATGCAGCGACATGGGCGTTACCGTTAATTCGGTACGCCCATTTGTTTTAACGGAGGAATAAAATGACAATAATACCCAACAAAAACACGATGACGCGGCGCGAATTGCTATCGCGAACGGCATCCGTTGGCGCACTGGTCGCCATTGGTGCAGGCTTTGTATCTGCCCCGAACGGTGCGTGGGCTACAGAAGTAACAGCAATTTCCGAACACGAACTTGCAACCTTGATCCAGATGGCACGCGATATTTACCCGCACGATAAAGTCGGTGACGAATATTATGTTATTGCGGTCAAAGGCTATGACACGGATGGCAATAAAGCGATGGTATCAGATGGTGTGGCTGCACTTGATAAGCTGGCCGTGGCGGCAGGTGCTGCCAATTACATCGAGACCAAATGGGAAGATAACCGTGTGGCCCTTCTGAAACAGATGGAAGACAGCGGCTTTTTCCAAGCTGTGCGCGGTGGTCTGGTGACAGGTCTTTACAACCAACCAGCGGTTTGGCCGATTTTTGGATATGAAGCCGAGTCCTTTTCCAAGGGCGGCTATATCAACCGTGGTTTTGACGACATCAACTGGCTGTAAGGGAGCAATATAATGACAAAATTTGAAATGAATGATGACAGCGTAGTTGTGATAATCGGCACCGGTGCCGGTGGTGGTGTTCTGGCCAATGAACTGGCGCAAAAAGGCGTGAAGGTTGTAGCATTAGAGGCCGGTGGCCGCTATCTGCCTGACGATTATACCAATGACGAATGGGGCAGCTTTGGCCAACTTGCCTGGACAGATGCCCGTTCCACCAGTGGTGACTGGCGTGTGGCCAAAGACTTTTCCGGTCTGCCTGCGTGGATCGTAAAAGCGGTTGGCGGGACGACGACACACTGGGCAGGGGCATCTTTGCGCATCCAGGAACACGAGTTTCGTGCAAAAAGCGTTTATGGTGATCTGGAGGGTGCAAACCTGCTGGATTGGCCGATCACATTGGCTGATCTGGAACCTTATTACACCAAGGCCGAAGATAAGCTGGGTGTGACACGCACAGGCGGCCGCGCAGGCTTGCCGGGGTGTAACAACTACAAAGTGTTTGAAAAAGGCGCCAAAGCCCTTGGGTATAAAGAAGTACACACGGGCCGTATGGCGATCAACAGTGCTGAAAACGACGGACGTAATCAGTGCCAGCAAACCGGTTTTTGCTTTCAGGGCTGTAAGTTCGGCGCGAAATGGTCAGCCGCTTACACCGATATTCCACGTGGTGAGGCTACGGGAAATCTGGAAGTGCGCGAAAAATCGCATGTGGCGCGTATTTTGCACAATGATGCAGGCAAGGCTACAGGTGTTGAATATTTCGATGCTGACGGCAATTTGCAGATGCAAAAGGCCCGTGTTGTCTGCGTTGCAGGCAACTCGATCGAAAGTCCGCGCATGTTGCTGAACTCGGCGTCTTCAATGTTCCCGGACGGTTTGGCGAACTCTTCGGGTATGGTTGGCAAAAACTATATGCGCCATATGACCGGTTCGGTTTATGCGGTGTTTGATAAGCCCGTGAAAATGTGGCGTGGCACGACAATGGCCGGTATCATCCAGGATGAGGCGCGTTTTGACCCAAGTCGCGGATTTGTTGGCGGGTATGAGTTGGAAACCTTGTCACTTGGTCTGCCGTTTATGGCGGCATTCCTGAACCCCGGCGCTTGGGGTCGTGGCTTTTCAACTGCGTTGGACAGCTATGAAAACATGGCTGGCATGTGGATTGTCGGTGAAGATATGCCGCAAGAAAGCAACCGTATTACG
>DAOUQS010000373.1 GCA_030625465.1 Amylibacter sp.
AGACAAGAGCCATAAAAAGTGTGGAAATAATTGTTAAAGTGGTGAAGGTTTTAATTCTTGCGATATTAACATGATGTGCAATCATTTCCTGGCCTTGCGCCGTTGACCAGATAATATCCATGAAGCCGAATTTTTCACCATCAAAAAGAATATCTTTTGAATAGTTCAGGGTTTCACCAGAATCGGTATCAACCGCATCATCAAAATGCGACAATTGTTTTCCGTTCCCGTCATATACAGTTATCGCCAATAATTTAGGGTTACGTTTAACCGCTTCTTTCAGGGCGGTGTCTATGACGGGTATATCCCTGACCAGTAATGATTCTATCAAAAGCCCGCCGATCAGGGAAATGGTCAAATCTGCCTGCTCTTGCAAGGCTGTGTTCAGGCGTGTTGTTTCGAACCTACGTTCAACTTCACCGATTGCGATCCCGACTAGAACCGCGATCACGAATAACGAAACTGCTATTTGTGTCGAAAGTCTGAAATTTTTCACACTATACGCCAAGTCAATTAAACTGCGCACTTCGTTTTATCGCTGCACGTATTATATTGTAATCGCTATCATCCCCATTCACAAAACCGGACTTTGATATGTTTTTCAAGACTGCCGGATTATCAACCTGCAGCATAGCTGTATTTAATGCATGATATATACGGGGTTGTAGTGATGCACGGGCAATCCAGGGTTTGGTAATATTGTTGAATGTATAAAGTACCTTGATCGGTGTGCCCTTGGCTTGCATTTTTTTAAATGTATTTTCTTTCAGGGCGCCTGCATCGAATGAGCCGTGGCCCACAGCGGCCCCGACTTTGTCGTGGCGGCCCAAATAGGCATATTTCGCTAGGTCGCTGCCGAAAATACCCGCATCCAGTAGATGTGCCTGTGCCAGATACCGCCCGATTGTCGACAGTTTGTCGCCAAAGGCGAAACTGCGCCCTTTCAGATCACCCAAGTCTTTGATCGCACTGTCCGAATGCACGGCTATAACGCCTTTGAATGTCTTCGCACCATTTTTTGTTTCCATTGCAATGATTTGAATGCCGGGTGTCTGTTTTTTGGCGGTAACATATGAAGCTGGGCCAAATCTGGAAAAATCCACCCGTTCTTCGGTCAAGTCGGCTATGCCTGTCTTATATTCAGATGCAATCTTGATTTTTATTGTTACGGTCTCGCCCAGTGTTGCGGTCATTTTTTTGGCAAGATAATCCAGAAAAGGAATGAATTTATGGGCGGTTGATGTTGGTTTTACCGCGGCATATGTACCGAAAGTCAGATTGACATCCGCAATCGCGGGGCTTTGTAGAAAACATAGGATCGCCATGAATGTTACCGGAAGAACCTTATATGCGTTGCTTCGGTGGAGGGTGCTAAGAAATCTTGTCATTGTCATATGGGGCCTTCATGTTGGCGGATGTATCAAAGGATATGTCTGCTGCTTTCATAAAGTATAAGGTGTTAATAAATTGAACCGGTTCCGCGTGTTTGGCTTAAACTTCGAAAGAATAATAAATACAATTTTATCTATCAGCGATTGTGATAGAAATTATATGACAACCACATTTTTATAGGCCGCAGTATGAAACCGTTTAAATTCCAGACCACCAGCGCAATCCTGTCTGAAGTGGGCGCGACAGAAAAAATCGGCGGGATTATGGCCGATATGGGGTGCCGGAAAGTGGCCTTTGTCACTGATGCCATGATCTTGGA
>DAOUQS010000348.1 GCA_030625465.1 Amylibacter sp.
GGCTTTTGCCAGCTCAGCCGAGAAATCCAGCTGTGACGGCCATGTTGTCATGTCCGCGCCCAGAATTTTACCCTTAAAGCTGCGCTTCACACCAGCAACCATGCCTTTACCGGCAGCATAGTTCGGCGCGATAATATAAAGCGATTTAACACCTTTTTGGTTCAGCACTTCGCCCATCGCCACTGGCGTTTCATCATTTTGCCAGCTGGAAGAAAAGAAGTTTTCGTGGCAAAGCTTGCCCGCAACAGGGCCGGGGCCCGCGTTGGCGGTGATCAGAAATTTGCCTGCGTCCAGCACAGATTTACGTGAGGCCAGCAAAACGTGGCTCCAGATGTAACCGGCAACGATATCAACATTATCTTGCTTGACCAGCTTGTCTGTTACCTGTTTGCCGGTTTCAGGCTTAAACCCGTCATCACCGAAAATCAGGTTGATATCCAGATCGCCCATTTTGCCGCCCATATGTTCAATCGCCAGATTGACAGCTTTTTCCTGATCTTTGCCGATCACGGCAGCACCGGTTGTCAGCGTTGTAACAAAACCGATTTTAACTTCTGCTGCCTGTGCAAGACTGGTCAGCATTGTTGCGGAAAGTGCCGCACCTATTAGTCGTTTCATGGTATTCCTCCCTAGAACCCTTGGTTTATTTTGAACCAATTCCGAATAAAACGGAAATTGATAATTTTGCAGAGCTATTCAGAAACTGGATAGCATGTTTAATAAAACAATTGCAGGCGAAAGCGCTTAGTGCCTGCACATTACCGATCATGTTGGAATATATTCATGCATTAGGCAATCCAAAAACCGACACTATATTGGCAACAAAGACCCATCACTCTTCGCATTCCAGCAACATTGTCCCCGCCCCTGTATTGGAAATGGGAACGTGGTAATTCTGATGCAAAGGCTTCACCTTATCGCCCAATGCGCCGCGCATCATCATCCACATCAAAAATTCGGTGCCTTGCGCACCCGCTTGACGCACCAGTTCATGGCGTGAAATTTTAGTCAGGCTTTCAGGATCGGTCACAATCTTTTCCATACACATCTGATCAAACTCTTTATTGATGAACCCCGCCCGCGCGCCATCCAGCTGGTGCGACAGGCCACCGGTTCCAAGCACCACAACCTTGATATCTTCAGGATAGGACCGGATCGCTTTGCCCAAAGCCTTGCCAAAATCAAGCGCGCGTTTCAGTGTCGGGATCGGGTGTTGCACCGTATTTGCACTGATCGGAATGGCGCGCGGCAAGTTCAGATTGTCGCCTAAACCCGGCCAAAACAGTTGCATCGGCACGGTAAAGCCATGATCCACAGGCAGTTCCTGGCATGATGTTATATCAAACTCGTCCTCAACCATGCTTTCGATAATATGCCACGAAAACGGTGCGTCCCCCTGAAAGGGTGGTATCACCGGCAGACCCCAACCTTCATCCTCATTCACGTATTCATGTGCAGCGCCAATAGCAAAGGTTGGCATCTGTTCCAGAAAAAAGCCAAGCCCGTGATCGTTGTAAATGTTGATAGCAACGTCGGGTTTATGTTTATCCAGCCATTCACGGATCGGCGGGTAAGCATCAAAGAACGGCTTCCAATACGGGTCATTCATCTGCTCGTTTGCAATAGCATTGCCCACGGCCGGAATATGGGATGTGGTCAGCCCGCCAATTATTCTAGCCATATCAATCCCCCGCCCTAAGTAGTTTTTCTTTGAACGCATCTACAGACATGCCGGTTTGCTGCGCCCCGATATCTTGCATATTCATTTTATAAATCCCCGCAAACTTGGCCAGATAATAGATGTTGCCGCCCGCCGCGATCATTTCCAGCACATTTTTGTTGCGGCAGGCCTGCTTTTGCCCCGCGTTCAAATTGAAACTATCCATATAGCTTTCAGGATCAGCCAGATAAGCCGCGCGTGCATCCGCCTTATTGAACGAGAAACACATCTTGTTCAGCGCATAACCC
>DAOUQS010000401.1 GCA_030625465.1 Amylibacter sp.
TACCTATCCATCATGGACGAATTCGATCCCTACAAGTACAATTCCTTTGCAACGAATGCCGGTGCGCAGGTCCACCGCATCACACGTGATGTAGACCAGCGCATGCAGGCATTGGCCAAGGATTCGGCCGCTGTCGACAAGCTGCCACCGATTCTCGTACTCAAGTCCACGGTTGATTCAACGGTGACTACCGGCGCGGTAGTCGACAACCTGCTGATGCATCTACCCGCCAATCGCAATGAACTGGTGCTGTTCGATATCAATCGCAATACAGCCATCAAGTCGACCATGCTGGTGTCTGATCCGGGGCCACTGACCCATCGTATGATGGCTGACCAGAGTTTGCCGTTCGCCGTGACCTTTGTCACCAACGAGAACCCGCACAGCACCCGCGTTGTAGCGCGCCGCAAGGCACCGTTTTCACTCGAGAAGTCATACACAGAGCATCTGGACCTCATCTGGCCCAGGGGTGTGGTTTCCCTGTCCCACGTAGCCCTGCCTATCCCGCCCGATGACCCGCTATATGGTCAACACCCACCAACAGATGATGCGCTTGTGTTTCTCGGAGACATGGCAATCAAGGGTGAGCGAGGCTTGCTGAAAATCCCTGGAGACTGGCTGCTGCGACTGAGGTACAACCCGTTCTATCCTTATCTGCAAACACGTGTGCTTCAATGGCTGGATGGTGACCGAGCTGTATCCGAGGTAGCACCCGGGTTGTAGATTGAATACTCCGTAAATCTCAGCGCTCACGTTCGTAGAGAATATCACCACCACCTTCATCACCACTGATGCCCTCCAGCGCCCAATGTTCACTTAAGAGGTAGCGCAGTATCAGGCGGCTTTCGGTCTGGTTCCAGACATTGACCTGATACTTGACGAAAAGGCGAGGGGTGAGCTGCCTGCTCAGGCCCACGCCACTGGTGTCAGTCACCACCTCCAAATTTGTCATGCCCATGCGATTCAGCATGCGTTGCATGAACGACTCTTCCTCCTCGCGGCCCAGTGCTGTCCGGATCGAGCCAGCCAGTAGCGCCGTCGAGACACCTTCGGTATCACCTGCACCCCTGCCGAACAGGAGCCACGAGAGAATCTCGGACTGCTCCATCGTGGGACTGGATACCAGCGTAACAACAGGGGACTGCAGTGTTCCCGTCACATCGAAACCAACCTCGCCCCGTTCGACGCGACGACGGCTTTCTATATGTATCGCTGGATCATCCAGTGCGCCGCCGATGAATTCGAGTCTCCCGCGCTGGATCGGTACTGTGGTGCCAAAGGCCCGGTACACGCCCTCATTGACCGTCAACACACCTTCTCCGGAAGTGAGCTTGCCGGTTTCACTGCGCACTCGCACATTGCCACCAAGCAGTCCGTTGAAGCCGGCGACACGCAG
>DAOUQS010000226.1 GCA_030625465.1 Amylibacter sp.
TGCGGAAGCATTGCTTAAATAATGACCGCTTGGCCCATTGGCTATGACAGGGTCGTATTCGATACGATTGATAGTACAAATTCCGAGGCCCGGCGGCGTTTAACGACCACAGCCGGGCCTTGCTGGATTCTAGCCCATGCGCAAACCGCGGGCATGGGCAGGCGGGGGCGGGCTTGGTCTAGCGAGCCGGGCAATTTTGCCGCAACCCTGTTGCAACCCTTGAAGCTACCTTTGAACGAAGCCGCCTTACAAAGCTTCACCGCCGCACTGGCTTTGCGTGATGCGTTTATCGCAGTTGGTGGTGCAGATGCAGATTTTACCTTGAAGTGGCCTAATGATGTGCTTTTGAAAGGTGGCAAAGTCGCGGGTATTTTGCTAGAGACCATGGGAGCCGGCCCAAGCCATCTGTGCATCGGGATTGGTGTCAATCTTGCCCATAGCCCCGACCGCACAACTTTGGAACCCACTGCCATTCCGCCCAAATCCCTTGCGCAGGATGCAGGGCTGCACGTGTCTGCGGATGCTTTCCTTGATGCGCTGGCGGTGGCCTTTGACACCCGCCAGATGCAATTCGTGCAAGGTGGTTTTGACGCCATCCGCCGCGACTGGCTGGCACATGCGGTAAAGCTGGGTGAAGAAATAACAGCGCGCACGATTACCGAAGAAATTCGGGGACGTTTCGAAACAGTAGACGAAACGGGCGCACTTGTATTACACACACAAGCAGGGCCGCGTCAGATTTCTGCGGCTGATATATTCTTTGGTGAAAGTTGATCCTATGCTTTTAACGGTTGATGTCGGCAATACAAACACGGTTTTCGCAGTACATGACGGCAAAAAATTCCTGTCCGACTGGCGTTGTGAAACCGTTCCTCAACGCACTGCGGACGAATATTATGTCTGGCTGATGAACCTGATCAAACTACAGGGGTTGGATATTTCAATCGACCGGGTGATCATCTCATCCGTGGTGCCGCAAGTGGTATTTAACCTGCGGGTTTTATCCGATCGCTACTTCAACTGCCGCCCGCTGGTGGTTGGCAAATCCGAATGCCGTCTGGGCGTGGACGTGCGCGTGGACGCAGGCACCCATGTGGGGGCTGACCGGCTTGTGAACACGGTCGGGGCCTATAACCATTACGGTGGCAATCTGATTGTTGTCGATTTCGGTACGGCCACCACATTCGATGTGGTCGACCATGACGGCGCTTATATCGGCGGGGTTATCGCACCCGGTGTGAACCTGTCGATCAAGGCGCTGCATGAAGCCGCCGCCGCTTTACCGCATATTGACGTAAGCCAGCCGGATAAGGTTATTGGCACCAACACGGTTGCTTGTATGCAATCCGGTGTGTTCTGGGGCTATATCGGGCTGGTCGAGGGCATTTGTGCCAGAATCCGTGACGAACATGGCACACCTATGAAAGTCATTGGCACAGGCGGCTTGGCAACCTTGTTCGAGCGCGGCACAGACCTGTTTGATACTATAGATAATGATCTGACCTTGCATGGGCTTGTTCTGATCGAAGCCCAAAATCGGAGCAAATAATGAGCAACCAAAACAAATTGATTTTCTTACCCCTGGGTGGTGCCGGCGAAATCGGCATGAATATGTACCTGTACGGCTACGGGCCTGCGGGCAAAGAACGCTTTATCATGGTCGATCTGGGCGTGACTTTTCCTGCAATGGACGGCACGCCGGGTGTTGATCTGATTATGGCGGATCCCGCCTATATCGAAGCGCGTCTTGACCGCCTTGAGGCCATCTTTATCACCCATGCCCACGAAGACCATATTGGCGCTTTGGGGCTGCTTTATCCTAAATTGGCCGTGCCGGTCTATGCCCGCCCTTTCACGGCCGCTGTTGCGCGCGCAAAAATGGAAGATCGCGGGCAGGATCCCTGGCTGGTACAGGTGGTGGATGCGTATCCCGCACAAGTTGAAGCAGGGCCTTTCAAGGTCAGCTACTTGCCGTTGGCCCACTCAATCCCCGAGGCCGCCGGCCTGATCATCGACAGTCCCGCAGGACGCGTTGTGCATACGGGTGATTTCAAGCTGGATAAAAACCCGATCGTAGGCGAGGCCTATAATCCGGCGTTATTCGCGGAAGTTGCACAAGGTGGCATCAAGGCTTTGGTTTGTGATAGCACAAACATATTTTCACCCGAACCGGGCTGTTCTGAATCGACTTTGAACGCAAACATTACCAAACTGATCGCTGACGCGTCCGGCATGATGGTTGCTACAACATTCGCGTCCAACGTGGCACGGTTGAAAACACTGGCACAGGCAGGTGTGGATGCAGGGCGTTCTGTCTGCGTTCTTGGCCGTTCCATGCAAAAAATGATGAACTACGCGCAGACCACAGGTGTACTGGATAACTTTCCGCCAACCATTGAACTGGAAGATGCCCAAAGCGTTCCGCGTGAAAACCTGATGTTGATCGTGACAGGATCACAGGGCGAAACCCGGGCAGCCTCGGGCCAGTTGGCACGCGGTAAATATCTGGGTCTGACGATGAAAGAGGGCGATACCTTCCTGTTTTCATCCAAAACCATTCCCGGCAATGAAGTGTCGGTTGGGCGCATCGTCAACAGTTTCTCTGAGATGGGTGTGAAGGTGATCGACGACAGTTCCGGCCTTTACCATGTCTCGGGCCACGCCAACCGCCCTGATCTGGAAGAGATGCACGACATTTTCAAACCCGAGATGTTGATCCCGATGCATGGTGAGCATCGCCATTTGCGCGAGCATATGGAACTGGCGCAAAGCAAAGGCATTGCCAGTATTATTGCGCCCAATGGTGCGATGATTGACCTGACAGGCAAAAAGCCGAAAGTGATGGAGCGCATTGAAACTGCACGCCTTTATCTGGACGGTAACCAGTTGATCGGTGCGTTTGATGGTATCGTTCTGGAACGTATCCGCATGGCCACACGCGGGCTAGTATCCCTGTCGGTGATCATCGAAGAGGGTGAGGTTATCGGTGTCTGGGTTGAAAGCATGGGTTTGCCTGAGACAGGCGCGATGAAAGCTGGTCTGGACGCGTTGATTGAAGACGCGGTTGATCGGGAATTGCAGAAGGTTAAGCGTAAGCTGCTGAATTTGGATGATGAAGTCGAACGGCTTGTCACCCGCATCGTGAACCGTACTTGCAAAGACGCTGTCGGTAAGAAGCCTGTTTGTCAGGTCATGATCAACAGGCTGGTCGCGGATTAACAAACGCGTTTCACTACGCGTAATCTTGTAACAGGTGGGCTGAAAAGCCCACCCTACAATTCAATTACAGGCTAAACCGCACTCTCGTCGTCAGACTTGCTGTCTTCCGCAATCGGCGTCTCTGTTTTCGTGGCCATTCCCGCACGGATATTACGCATGATAAAGGCCGGCACGTGATCGCCTAGACCAACAACACGGTTTTGCTTACCTTGTTGATGACGTCCACCGCCCTTTTTCTGGCGTTGGTTGCGGTCTTGCGGTTCAGGCCTTCTGTCTTGTTGCGCTGCAGGCTT
>DAOUQS010000018.1 GCA_030625465.1 Amylibacter sp.
TCAGCCCCGATGACCCGTCGGTATTTCCGTTGGCAACACCGTTGATTGCAGGCCCGGGGGCGATGGCCTCTATGATCCTTTTGGCCAGCAATATGAAAGATGATGCAAGTGCTACGCTGGTCGTCATGGCCGCGATGGTCAGCGTTGTTTCGCTGGTGTTTCTGGGCTTTCTGACCGGCAGTGCGGTTGAACGCATTCTGGGCAGGGCCGGCATTAATGTTATCACACGGCTGATGGGGATGCTGCTGGCAGCATTATCGGTTCAGTTTGTCGTCGACGGCTTGCGAGGTTTGGGCGTTATCACATGAGTGGTGACGACAAAATCCACCTGCTTTACATGATTATTCTACTTGCCTTTGTGGCAGGTAGTTTTCTGTATTCACGGAGTGGCAAGCTTCATCAAACGGTTCAGCAAGGCATGATCTGGGGTTTGATATTCGTGGGCGTCATCACCGCCTATGGCTTCAAGGATGTTTTTCGCGCGCAAGTGTTTCCATCAACCGCAGTACAAAACGGTGCGGGAAGTGTGACGCTTTCACGGGCAAATGACGGCCATTTCTATGCTAACTTGAAAATCAATGACCGCTATGTGGAATTTGTTATCGACACCGGTGCATCTGCGATTGTGCTTTCAAAGGATGATGCGCAACGTATTGGTATTGATACAGATAACCTGAATTACATCGGTCGGGCAGCAACCGCTAACGGCACAGTCAGCACGGCTTTTGTCCGTCTTGGCGTTGTCGCTTTGGGTGGTATTGTAGACTATGACTTGCCCGCATCGGTCAATGGCGGTGATTTGTTCGGGTCACTTCTGGGAATGGATTATCTGAATTTCTTTTCCGAGTTCAGGATTAACGGCGATAGATTGACCCTGACACGTTAATTCTTTTGCGCTTTCATTTCCCAACGCCCTGATGCCTGGCTCCAGTATTTAGCGGCAACACCCGCATCGGTCAGTTGCTTCCATTCTGCCCGCGCATTTTCCACCGCCGTAGTATCATTGCCGTTAAAAACCAGACTGACACGGGTGAATTCAGCCACCTCTTGCGCGGTTGTTTTGGCACCATGCACCAATATCAAGGCTTTAGCGCCGTTGGGGTTCCCTGCCCCCGCCGTTAACAACACCGGTTGATCACGATCATGTTGTTGGCCACTAATACCGTGGGGTAAAAACTGTGGGCTATTGCCCCCCCACAATTGCGCATCAAGCCGTGCCAACTGCCCGGCGTCACCTGAACGTAACAATATACGTAAATCGCTTTTCAACGTGCGGTCTACCAGCTGGGGCAGCATCTGCCCCAGGGAAGAACTGGTCAGGTGATAGAATAGAACCTCGGGCATTATTCCGCTTCGTAATGATCGGCAATCAGGCGATCCAGTGCGCGCACACCCCATCCTGTCGCCCCTTTCGGGGCAAGATCGGTTTCGGTTTTAAGCAAAGCCACACCCGCTATATCAAGGTGAATCCACGGCATGTCTTCTTTGATAAAGCGTTGCAGGAACTGTGCCGCAGTGATGGCGCCTGCCGAACGTCCGCCTGTGTTCTTAATGTCGGCGACACGGCTGTCGATCATTTTATCGTAGGCCTTGCCCAACGGCATCCGCCATGCGCCTTCACGTTCGGTTGCGGCGGCTTTGATGAATTTGCGTGACAATGCATCATCGTTTGAAAACACGCCCGCATTTTCATGGCCCAGCCCGATAATGATCGCGCCGGTTAAAGTCGCAAGGTTGATGATGCCAGTGGGCTTATAGGTTTCTTGCGCATACCATAACACATCGGCCAGCACCAAACGGCCCTCGGCATCGGTGTTAATCACCTCGATAGTGTCGCCTTTCATGGATTTAACCACGTCGCCCGGGCGCTGTGCAGCCCCGTCCGGCATATTTTCGACAATGCCGACCAGCCCCACAACATTGGCTTTGGCCTTGCGCAAGGCCAGTGTTTTCATCACACCCGCCACAACACCGGCACCGCCCATATCCATGGTCATATCTTCCATACCACCGGCAGGTTTAATCGAGATGCCGCCCGTGTCAAAGACAACGCCCTTACCAACAAGGGCAAAAGGCTGTTCATCGCCGCCGCCTTGCCATTCCATAATGACAATTTTTGTCGGGCTTCTTGACCCAAGGCCCACACCCAACAACGCGTGCATGCCCAACTTTTCCATGTCTTTTTCTTCCAAGACCTTTATCTTCAGCCCGATGTTTTTCAACGCTTCCAGACGTTTGGCAAATTCAACCGTGGTCAGAATGTTGGCAGGCTCGTTCACCAGATCACGGGTGAAAAACACACCTTCGGCAATCGCGGCTTTCGATACATAACCTTGTGCGACCTCATCCGCATAATTAGCCATTATTGTGATAGCACCCTGCTTTGGCGCCTCCGACGTTTTATGATCATGGAAACTATATTGACGCAAAGCACAGCCAAAAGCGATTTCAGATGCGTGTTTGCCTGCACCCGCTAGGATCAACAAAGCGGCACCTTTGACAGCTTTGCCCAGATTGGCTCCGGCAAGCCGCGCATCATCGACAGTCGTGCGTTTCGGCATTTTGACAACCAGCACGTCTGACGCATCCATACCCGCAGGCACCGACATCACATGACATGCAGAATTGGGCATATCCTGGAATTGCTGACTTTCGGCAAGCCGTGTCAGGCTGCGTTTCATCAACTTGTTCACCCGCCGCGCGCCCAGACCTATCTGGCCTGTCGGCGACATGAACACCGCCACTTTTCCTTTGAAATCAGAGATTGCATCGAGGTCTGTTTCGATAAATGTTGGCATAACGGGGGTGTTCATAAGCTGCTCCTGATGTGGCGGTATCTTTATTTTTACAAGACCTAACGCGAAACGAAAGGTTTGGCCATATGGGACTGTTGTCGTGTCGAAAATTCCTGTAAAGATAGTTTGATTATATGCTGAATTAAGGACATTGCCGCGTGAAACTTGTTGATCGTTATATCGTGCGTCAGCTTGCCGGCCCTTTTCTTTTCTTTTTATTCGTTTTTGGCGGCATTATATGGCTTAATCAAGCACTTCGAATTGTTGATGTTGTGGTCGAAAACGGCCAGCCTGGTATGGTTTTTGTCGAACTTAGCATCTATCTTTTGCCGCGTGTTCTGGAAAGCGTGTTCCCTGTGGCGGCTTTTGCCGCGTCCTTGTTCCTGACCAACCGGCTTTATGCAGAATCGGAATATGCCGTGATGATGGCCGCCGGCCTGTCGCCGTTAGTATTCGCGCGACCATTTATAATATTCGGCGCGATCAATTTTATCCTTGTTCTAACGCTGGCCAATTACATCACCCCGATCAGCAATAATGCGTTTCAGCAACGCCAGCATGAAATCCGGCAGGAATACATTTTACAGCTTGTCAAAGTCGGTGAATTTATCACACCGCAAAAAGGTGTGACCTTTTACTTTGGTGCGCTGCGCGACGATGGCCTGCTAGAGGATATTTTGATCCGGGAAGTCAAAGACCCGACAAAACAAATGGTCCACACCGCCCCCACCGGCCGCCTGATCGACAACAAGAACGACACCAAACTGGTGCTGATCAATGGCACTTTCCAGCAATATGACCAGAATACCCGTCGGCTGAATGTCATCAAATTTGATAGCTTTTCATATGATCTGACGCAATTTTCAAAAAACATCGGCCCACGCAAATTGCGCGCAAATGCCACCACCACACCAAACCTGCCGTGGTCGATTGCGCATGCTGAAGGGGCGGATAAATTCAAAGCTATTGAGGCGCAATCGCGTCTTGTTAAATCCTTATTCTCGCTCTTCATGCCCTTGTTAGGTGCTGCAATTTTATTCTCGGGCAGTTTTAGCCGTGCGGGATTTTACTATCGCATTGTCTTTGCAGTCGTCTTGTTACTGGGCTTGAATACCATGCGCGGTGCGACACAAAGCTTTGTGGCAAAATCGCCATCCCTGTCATTTCTGCTATATTCGCCGGTGGCCATTTCATTAGCAATCATCGTGCTTTTGATCTTCATCACGGTCAAAGGCTGGGATGGCACGACATTGATGCGCGGATGGCAGAAAAAGCAGGTAAGCACATGACCCTATACTGGTACTTCACCCATAAATTCATTGGCGCGTTCATCCGCGTGTTTTTAATTATCGGATTGCTGATATTCTTCGTTGATACGATGGAAAATATCAGGTCGCTTTCTTCATCAAACATCTCGTTGGTCAAAGCCATAGCGCTGGCAAGCACACGGTCGCCATCGTTTATCCGCGAGGCAATGCCGATCATTGTCATGCTTGCAGGGCTTATATTTTGTGTCAGCCTTGCGCGCTCAAACGAATTTGTTGTTTCACGGGCCGCCGGAGTTTCATCCTTGAAGGTTCTGGGCCTGCCAATTCTATCTGCATTCCTGATCGGGCTTGTATCCATCTTGTTCCTGAACCCGCTGGTTGCAACATTCTCGACCTATTATGACAGTCTGAAAAATGAATATCTGGGGCGCCCTGACAGAACGGTTACGGTCAATGAAAACGGCTTTTGGCTGCGGCAGAAAACCAAGACCGGCTATATTGTTATTATGGCAGATCAGGCGACGCAGAACGGCAACAGTTTGCGCGATGTGACAATGATCGAGTTCGATCAAGACAACAAAGCCATTAACCGTATGGTGGCCACAACCGCAACATTGTCGAATGATGAATGGGTTCTGATCAGAACCAAAAAGTGGGATCTGTCCGCACCGGACGGCAACCCCGAGGCAGGCTCGGTTACGAAATCAATCATCCGCGTGCCCACAACAATAACAAGCAAACAAATACTGGAAGGCTACCCGAAACCTGAAACCGTGGTTATCTGGGATTTGCCCAAATTCATCAAAGCCATGGATGAGGCCGGGTTTTCATCGCGCCAACACCGTGTTCATATGCAAATCGAGCTGGCCCGCCCTATTCTGTTTGCCGCGATGTTAATTATCGGCGCTGTCTTCACATTAAAGAATGCCCGACTGGGTAATCTGGGTATTTCAGTTTTAATGGCACTTTTATGTGGCTTTTCGCTACATTTCTTTCAAAACCTTGCTAGAACTCTTGGAGAAGCGGGAGAGATTCCCATATTTTTTGCCGCGTGGGCACCACCTTTAGCTGCTTTACTAACAGCACTGGCATTGTTCTTGCACCTGGAGGATGGATAAAAGGCAATGGTCTTGAAAATGTTATCAAGAGTTTTGCTGGCAGCTTTGTTTGCCGCCATATGCCTGTCGGGTGCATCCGCGCAAACACATTCAAATGAAGAATCAAAAGAACCCGTTGGGTTGCTGGCCGACACTATTGATTATAATGCCGCGGCCAAAATATTAACCGCAATAGGCAACGTGCGCATTGTATCGAATGGCCAGATTTTGACGGCTAATAAAGTTATTTACGATCAGGCAACAAGCACATTAACCATCCCGGGCGGTTTTACCATTGTAAACACCGATGGCAGTATAGCCAAAGGGACTGACGCCAGCATATCCTCGGATCTGTCGAACGCTGTGATGAAAGGCGCGCGCATCTTGATTGCCGAGCAGTTCCAAATGGCCGCTGACCAGCTGCGGTATGTTGAAGGACGCTTTAAAGTGCTGGACCGCGTTGTAGCCAGCACATGTTATATCGGCAAAACCGACGCCGGTTTTTGCCAGTTAAAGCCGACACCGTTTTGGCAGATACGATCAAAGCGCGTTATACATGACGAGCTTGAAAAACAGTTGTATTTCGAAAATGCCCGTCTGGAAGTATTGGGTGTCCCAATTTTCTACGCCCCGCTTTTGCGTCTGCCGGACCCAACCGTCGATCGCGCATCCGGGGTTTTAACACCGACATTCCTGACATCCGACGTATTGAAATTCGGTGCAAAGCTACCATATTTCATCGCCATTGATGACCATTCCGATGCAACGTTCACGGCTTTCATCTCATCCGTGGGAAGCTTTGTGCTTGAAGGACAATACCGCCGCGAAACAACCAAAGGCCAATACGTGCTGGATGGCGCGGTTTTGCTGGTGGACGGCATTGATAATAACGCATTGCGATCAACGCTAAAAGGCAACGGACGGTTTGCGCTATCAAGCGATTACGACTGGGGCTTCGAGGTGGATGTCGCATCCGATAAAACATTCCGCGCCCAGTACGGGTATGAAGACGATGACAAACTTTCAGCACAAGACAGGCTGTTTTCGGAAGTGTTTGTGGAACGTAACCGCCAGAACAGTTTCCTGAAAGCCAGTGCCTCTATTTTTCAAAGCTTGCGTACGGTCGAGATTGATGCGCAAATCCCGTTGGTATTTCCGGACGTTTATTATCGGGACATTCAAGATGATCCTTGGCTGGGCGGAAAACTGGGTTTCACCGCCCATACAACAACATTGTTGCGCGGGAATGATGACCGTTTCGTGCGCGTCGGATTTGAGGCGGACTGGCAGCGTGAATGGTCGCTAAACAACGGGATATTACTGGGAACGCGCGGAGAGCTGGATGCGGAATATTACCTTTTAAGCGACAATTATTCCGGGTTTGCAGGTTCGTCAGCCAATCGCATTACACCGACACTTTCTGCGGATATAAGATGGCCGCTGGCAAAGGTTGTCGGGGCTGCAACACATATTATTGAACCGATCGTCCAAATTGTCTGGAATGAAGACAGCATTAACGCAACCCCGAACGAGGATAGCATCCAGGTGGAATTCGAGGAAAGCAATCTGTTTTCAACCAACCGCTTTCCGGGCTTTGATCGGCATGAGCTGGGTTTGCGCGCCAATGTCGGGGTTAATTATACGCGTTATGATCCATCAGGCTGGAACTTCGGCGCAACCGTCGGGCGGGTATTTCGTGAGAAAAATATAGTGCAATTTTCCAATGCCTCGGGTTTGGCCGGGAAAAACTCCGACTGGGTCAGCGCATTTACCATAAATTTTCCGAAATCTTTTGAATTGTCCAACCGCACATTGTTTGACAGCGATTTCAGCATATCGAAAAATGAAACAAGCCTGAATTTTGTCTATAAACGGATTGAAGCCGAAGCCACATATTTAAGGCTGCAAAGTGATGTGGTCGCCGGCGCCAACGACCCACGGTCAGAAGCTGCACTAAAGCTGGTTTTCACACAGGACTACAACTGGTCCTATCTGGCAGAATGGCGGCATGACTTTGATACAGGAACCGCCACCGAGGGCGAATTCGGCATAAAATATGCAAATGAATGTATAGAAATCGATCTTTCCCTCTCGCTTCAATTTGTAGCCTCTGGTAATGTCAGCCCATCAAAGGAATTGGGGCTTATGGTCTCGATGGTCGGAATAGGTAATCAGGCACGCAAACAACGGCGTAACAATGGCTGTGTATTCTAGGAAAATGGGTGGAACTATGAATAAATTTACTGCTTTCGCATGCGGGTTGGCAATTGCCCTATCCAGCGCGGTTTCCACTTTGGCGGCAGGCAAATATTCCCCTGCATATCTGGTGAATGAAAGCGTGATCACCGGTTATGAAATACAACAACGCATCAAAATGCTACAGTCATTTGGCACCAATGGCGATTTGCGCGGACAGGCCGTTGACCAGCTTATCGAAGACAGGTTGCGTATGCAGGCGGCCAGAAAAGCCGGTATAAGAGCATCCGAAGACGACGTGCTAAGCGGTATGGTCGAGTTTGCCGCGCGTGGTGATTTCAGCATTGAACAACTGATAGAGTATTTCGACGAGCGCGGCGTACACCAGAACACGTTTCAGGATTTCGTCCGTGCCGGCATCTTGTGGCGTAATGTTATCGGTGCGCTGTTTGCGTCAAAAGTGAACGTGACCGACAACGAGGTGGATGCGCGTCTTGATATCAGCTCGGTTGATTTTCCCAAAACGGTTAATGTAGCCGAGATATCATTGCCCATAGACGAACGCGGCGCAATTCTTACACGCGCCCTTGCCGACCGGCTGACCCAGACCATAAAAAGTAACAGCCAGTTTTCCGTGGCAGCCAAGAAGTTTTCGAAATCCAATACCGCCGCACGTGGCGGGGATATGGGCTGGGTACCGATGGGCAACCTGCCTTCACAGGTGTCCGCGGCAATATCCGCATTACAACCGGGCCAGATGACGGCCCCGATTTTGATGGGTGACGCCATAGCGCTTTATCAGCTGCGCGGTGTCCGCGATGCGAAATCCGCAGGCGAACAGGTGATTTCAGTCAGCTATATGACTGTCGCCATGCCGAATGCGAAATCAGGGCAAAGCGGTCAAATCACGGCTGCTACAAAACTGATAAATTCAGTTGATACCTGTCTTGATATGCAGGCCAGCACCATAAAGTTCGGCGAAAATGCCGTTAGCAAGCAAGCACTTCCAGCGGCACAAATTCCACCACGTATCGGTGCGGAAATTGCGAAACTTGACCCGAATGAAGCCCTTTACTATGTGGCGGAAAATGGTGCCATTAATGTTGTTATGCTGTGTAACCGCGCCAAGGATTTACCCGAAGGTGCCCGTGAACAAATCCGCAATGCCCTGTTCAGTCAGCGTATTGGCAGCTTTGGCGACGGGTATTTGCAGGAATTGCGCGGCGACGCGATCATCATTGCTAAATGACACAACCGGTTGCACTGACCTCTGGTGATCCCAGCGGTGTCGGACTGGAATTATCGGGACAGGCATGGCAGCATTTAAAGACTGACGTCCCGTTTTTTTTGATTGCAGACCATGCCCATGTTCTGAACGCAACCGACGTGCCGACCAAGGTCATAGACAAACCATCCGACGCAATCGGTGTGATGCAAGATGCGCTGCCCGTCATACATCTACCTTTTTCCGCCACTCCAAAAATCGGCACTGAACATCCGCAGAATGCGGGCGCGACCATTCAATCCATTGAAATGGCCGTGGATTTTGCAACCTCTGGACAGGCAACGGCGCTTTGTACCAACCCGATTAATAAAAAGGTGCTCAAGGACGGTGCCGCGTTTCCATATCCTGGTCACACAGAGTTTCTGGCCCATCTGGGCGGTGTCAAAACATCCGTGATGATGTTAACCGCACCCGAGCTGCGCACCGTTCCCGTGACAATACATATCGCACTATCCGAAGTGCCGAACGCGCTTACAGACAAGCTGATTGAGGACACGATCATCATTACCCATCAGGCATTGAAACGCGATTTTGGTGTAGCGGATCCGGTCATTGCGGTTGCGGGACTGAACCCGCACGCTGGTGAAGGTGGTGCTATGGGCGCTGAGGAAATTGAACGTATTTCCCCGCTACTTGAAAAATTACGCGCACGCGGAATTGCTTTGTCCGGCCCAATGCCCGCCGATACAATGTTTCATGCCCAAGCCCGCGCAAAATACGATGTGGCCGTATGCATGTACCATGATCAGGCATTGATCCCTTTGAAGACATTGAATTTTTCGGCTGGCGTCAACACCACACTAGGTTTGCCGTTTATCCGCACATCCCCCGATCATGGAACGGCTTTTGACATTGCCGGCAAGGGTATTGCCGACCCGACAAGCTTGATCCAGGCGATTAAACAGGCCCGTGACATGGCCCAGAACCGAGCCCAATATGACAGTATCAACTGATGGATTACCGCCCCTGCGCGAGGTTATTGCAAAACATGAATTGCGGGCGCACAAGTCTTTGGGGCAGAACTTTCTGCTGGACTTGAACCTGACAGGAAAAATTGCACGGCAAGCGGGCGACCTATCCAACTGCGATGTGTTAGAGATAGGCCCGGGCCCCGGCGGATTGACCCGGGCGTTGTTAGCCGAAGGTGCGCGCCATGTTGTCGCCGTTGAACGTGATGACCGCTGCCTGCCGGCCCTAGCCGAGATCTCGGACTATTATGACGGGCGCCTGAAGGTTATATCCGGTGATGCGCTGGTGTTTAACCCAGCCCAGCATCTGACCCGACCGGTAAAAATAGTGGCTAACCTGCCCTATAATATCGGAACTGAATTACTGGTGCGTTGGCTGACCCCAAGCACATGGCCGCCATTTTGGGATAGCCTGACGTTGATGTTCCAACGCGAAGTGGCGCAACGCATTGTGGCCAAACCCGGCAGCAAGGCCTATGGGCGCCTGTCAATCCTTGCGGGTTGGCGCAGTGAGGCAAAAATAGTAATGGATCTACCCCCGCAAGCCTTTACGCCCGCCCCGAAGGTTTCATCTTCTGTGGTACATATCACCAAGCTGGACAAACCAAAGTTTGACTGCAATGCCAAGGTGTTAGAGCGCGTCGTTGCGACGGCTTTCGGGCAGCGGCGTAAAATGTTACGCGCCAGTTTAAAGTCGCTTGCACCCGATGTAGAAGATAGATTGCGCGCAGTCGGTATCGAACCGACAGAACGTGCAGAGCGACTGACAATTCAGCAATTTTGTGAACTCAGCAATCAATTTGATTAGGGCTTGCCCTTAGATTACTACTCGGCCGCAGCTTCAGGTTTTGCCGTTTTTTCCGCTTCCGGGGCCGCAAGCTCTACTTTTTGCGGTGTTGCTTCCGCCTTGGCAGGTTTCTTGGCTTTGACGGGGGCTGTTTTGCTTTCCGGGGTATCAACCAGATTTGTATTTTCTGCCTGTGCCGGGAATAGTTTTGCAGTATCGCCAGCTATTTCAGGCTGTGCATCACCAGTTTGCACTACAGGCTCTTGATTCTGTTGCTTATTTTGCTGTTGTTTTTGTTGTTGCTGCTGATGTTGCTGTTGCTGCTGTTGGCGCTGCGCCTCTTGTGCTTCACGCCGTTCATTAATTTCACGCTGCGCATCGCTTAGCAGACGGGAATAATGTTCTGAATGCTGTAAAAAATTTTCCGCGTTCACGCGATCACCCGCAAGTGTCGCATCTTGTGCAAGCGATTGATATTTATCAACGATTTGCTGAGGCGTGCCACGAACCTTGCTTTCAGGACCGTTGCTGTCAAATACTCGGTTTACAACGTTCGCAGAATTGCTGCGACGGTTGTTGTTACTATTGTTACGGTTGCGCGAACGCGATTTATTTGAAGATCTCATATGATCTGATTGCCTTGTTTCGAGTAATTTGAATTTTGCGCCTAAAGGCGTAGTCCCGATTGGTTCTAGGGGTATACAGATGAGAATAGATCAATCATCCGAGTGCTGTAATTATATCCAACTGAAATATCGATACAAGTCCTAAACAGGAATTGGCGTTGATTTTATGCACTAATTTGCGATTTTATGGTGTTTTTAGCGCTTTAAAGACCAAAACACGGTCTTTACCAGCCAAATCACGGGTGCAATACCCGTTTGAAAAGCCCGCATCATTGAATATTGCGGTAACAGATTTGGCTTGATCCCAGCCTATTTCCAGAAAAATTCGGCCATCCGGCGTTAAGAAATCCGCAACTTTTGCGGCAATTGCACGGTAAGCATCCAAACCGTCGCCTTCCGGTGTCAATGCTACACGGGGTTCCCAATCCCGAACCTCTGGTGCGACAACCTTCATTACATCGGCGCTGATATAGGGTGGATTGCTGACAATCACGTCATATTGACCCGTGACATTGGAAAACCAGTTGGATTGTTTCAGCTCGGCCCGATCACTGACACCTAGGGCTTTTGCATTTTGTGCAGCCACTTTCAAAGCCTGAACCGACCGGTCGACGCCCTGCCCCCGCACATCCGGCCACTCTGCAAGCAAGGTCAGTAAAATACAGCCCGAGCCGGTTCCCAAGTCCAAAATCCGCGAAGGTATATCGCCCTTCAAAACCTCTTCTATCAGGGTTTCGGTATCCGGTCTGGGGTCCAGCACATCCGGCGTTACCACAAAATCCCGCCCCCAAAATTCCCGTACCCCGATAATCTGTGAAACAGGCTGGCGTTTTCCACGCTGTGCAATCGCCGTTTTAAATTGGGTTATTTGATCGGTTGGCACCGTATCCAGCAATTTGCCCGCCAATAGCCCGCGATCCACATCCATTGTGTAGGCCAGCAAGACGCGCACATCCGTTGATGCATTATCACCCAGTGCCGTTTTTAATTGTGAAGCACCCCATTCCAGCAATTGCTTTACGGTCTGGGTCACGGATTAAGTTCTGCCAGTTTATGGGCCTGATCATCTGCAATCAAAGCGTCAATGGTTTCATCAAGATCGCCTTGCATCACCTGATCCAGTTTATAAAGCGTCAGATTAATACGGTGGTCTGTCATGCGCCCCTGGGGGAAATTATAGGTGCGGATACGTTCGGAACGATCGCCAGACCCAACCTGACCCTTGCGACTGGCAGAGCGTTCGGCATCGGCTTCTTGCCGCTTCAAATCATAAAGCCGGGTACGCAATGTCTGCATGGCTATTTCACGATTGCGGTGCTGGGATTTTTCAGCCGATACAACCATAATACCGGTTGGAATATGGACGATACGCACCGCACTGTCGGTGGTGTTCACATGCTGGCCACCGGCACCGGATGCACGCATGGTATCAATGCGCAAATCTGTTGCGGGCAGATCAATATCCACCTCTTCAGCTTCAGGCAGAACCGCGACGGTGGCCGCCGAGGTATGCACCCGCCCGCCACTTTCCGTCGTTGGCACACGTTGCACACGGTGCACACCCGACTCGAATTTCAACCGGGCAAATACGCCTTTGCCTTTGACATTGGCAATCGCTTCACGATAGCCGCCAAGTTCGGTTTCGGACGCTTCGATAATCTCAAGTTTCCAACCGACATTATCACAATAGCGTTGGTACATCCGCAACAGATCACCGGCAAATAAAGCCGCTTCATCGCCGCCGGTTCCCGCACGGATTTCCAGAACGGCCGAACGCTCATCCGCCTCATCCTTGGGCAGCAGCGACAATTGCAGGTCGTTCTCTGTTTTCGGCAATTCCGCCTTTAGGCCGGGCAATTCTTCTTGTGCCAGCTCTTTCATGTCGGGGTCGTTCAGCATTTCTTCTGCATCGGCAATTTCGGAAACAAGCCGCTGATATTCGCGTATTTTATCGACAACAGGCTTCAAGTCCGAATATTCTTTGGATAGCGACGCAAAATCATCGCCCGCAGATCCGTCAGCCATTTTTGCCTCTAGAAATTCGAAACGCGCTGTGATCTGGATAAGTTTATCTTCTGGTATCATGCCCGTGACATTGCGTGTTGTTCGGCGGGGGTCAAGTACTAGCGCGGGTTTTTGGTAAATTTATGTTATAAACCAGCGATGGAACGGGGTTTGTAATCATATTCACCCGAACCACCCGATCCTAATCCCGTAAAACCCGCATCCATTGCCCGATACGTTGCTTGTTCACGCCCATATCCGAATGGCCGAAACGTGATTGCGAAAAAATCCGAAGTTTTGACTGCCCGTTATCAAGGGCGATCACTTTTATCGTGATGAAATCCGGATATCCCATGATCAAAGAGCGTTGCACATATGTGATCATCTTGTCGCCGGCACTACCGGCAAGGCGTGTGACACGCGGTTGGGTCATAACAAAATCATCAACCAGCTTGGCCATTTCATCTGCCGAATGCGCAAAAACCGGGGCACGTTCGCCGATCAACAGATACGCATTGGACTTGCCAGTTGATTGTGCGCTGGCTGGGTCAACATGAATGGCTGACACGTTGGCAGGGGCAAAACGTATATAGGCCAAAATCAAAATGGCCACGAAAATTACGATATAAAGGGCAATCAACATCTTGCGTATCATTCAGCCGCTTGCTGCGCTGCGGCTTCCGCATCCAATTCAGCAGCACGTTTTTCAACAAGGCCGACAATATGTTCAACCATATGTTTGTTGCCCAGTTTGTGGTCCTGCTTGCCTGCCATATAAACCATCCCGGACCCGGCACCGCCACCCGTGAAACCGACATCGGTCATCAAGGCCTCACCCGGGCCATTCACAACGCAGCCGATAATCGACAGCGACATCGGAGTTTTGATATGCTCCAGACGTTTTTCCAGCGCCTCGACTGTTTTGATCACATCAAAGCCCTGACGCGCGCAGCTTGGGCAGGAAATTATGTTTATACCACGATGGCGCAGGCCTAGTGATTTCAGGATTTCATAGCCGACTTTAACCTCTTCAACAGGATCGGCGGACAAGGATACACGGATCGTATCGCCAATTCCCATCCACAACAGATTACCCAGACCGATAGCAGATTTTATAGTGCCAGAGGTCAGCCCCCCCGCCTCTGTAATCCCCAAATGGATCGGCGCATCTGTTGCTTCCGCCAAGCCCTGATAAGCGGCCGCAGCAAGGAACACATCCGAGGCTTTCACGGATATTTTATATTCATGAAAATCGTTATCTTCCAGAATACGGATATGGTCCATACCACTTTCGATCATCGCTTCGGGGCAAGGTTCGGCATATTTATCCAGTAAATGTTTTTCCAATGAACCAGCATTGACCCCGATACGAATGGAACATCCATGGTCTTTCGCGGCATTGATAACCTCTTTGACCCGCACCGGATTGCCGATATTTCCGGGGTTAATCCGCAAACAGGCGACACCCGCTTCGGCCGCCTCTATCGCGCGCATATAATGGAAATGAATGTCGGCGATCAAAGGCACCGGGCTTTC
>DAOUQS010000409.1 GCA_030625465.1 Amylibacter sp.
CGCGCTTTGCGCAATTTGGATGAGGACAGTGTCGTCAATTCCAGATCGCCTAAATAAACTTTACCTTCGGTGGGTTCCACCAAACGGTTCACACATCTGATCAATGTGGATTTTCCGGCACCAGACGGCCCGATAAGCGCAATAACCTGCCCTTTTGGAATTTCCAAATCAACGCCTTTTAGCGCATAGTCACCTGTTTTATAGCGCTTTTTCAGCCCTTCAAGACGCAGCATTTATTCCCCCGGAAAATTTGTAATTATTTATGAAACGAAAGGGCGGGTTATGGAACCCGCCCTTCGCATAGTAGTATTGATCTTATTTACAGTCGTAGCTTACGCCATTTGCCGCATCAATTTGACGGATCACAGCCCAGTCGAATTTATGCGTAATGCCGATAAAGCGGTTTGCTTTCTTGAATTCCTTCTGGAAATGCTCATCCCAAGGATATGTCCAGAACGCTTCTTTCACTTTCGCGGCAACTGCCGGGTGCAGATTGTGTGCGTGCCCATAACCGGTTGTCGGGAATGTCTGTGATTTGTAGATGGTACGGATTGTACTTGGATCCACCACACCACGGCGAACCATACGTGCCAGAACAGAGTTGGCAATCGCAGCCACTTCATAGTCACCGTTTGCCACACCCAGGATTGAGTTGTCATGCTTGCCTGAATACACTGGCTCAAAGTCAGTGTCAGCAATCAAGCCAAACTCACCCTTCAGGATCGCTGAAGGTGCTTTAAAGCCGGAATTTGATGTTGGTGACGTAAAGGCCATTGTCTTGCCTTTAATGTCAGCCGCTGACTGCATGGGCGAGTCTGCTGGAACAATAATTTCCATTTCATAGCCGAATGCACCATCGTTTTTCGCCATCATACCAAACGGGACAAAACCCGCACAGCTAACCGCAATCGGGTTTGAACCCGTGTTGAAACCAGCGACGTGCAGACGCCCTGAACGCATAGCTTCCAGTTGGGCTGCATTTGACTGAACCGGGAAAAACACAACCTTGCGGCCTGTTACACTTTCCATGTGCTTTACAAATCCATCCCATATGCTTGCATAAACGGCTGGATCTTCAACAGGTGTGTATGTGAAAATGATTGTGCTTGGATCAACCCAATCGCCTTCATCCAGCGGTAAATCCGCAGTTTGGTCAAAGTTACGGTCGCAATAAGCCGCGTCCAAAGTTCCCCTGTTACAGTCTTCCTGCGCGGATGATTGAACAGTTGTTAACAGTGTCAGCATCAATGCTGCCGACAGTATTTTCGT
>DAOUQS010000198.1 GCA_030625465.1 Amylibacter sp.
CAGTGCCAGTTTGGCGGGGCTGAAGGGCAAGTATGATATGGTCAATATCAAGCTGGATAAAGCCGGTGGTCTGACTGAAGCGCTGGCTTTGAAACAGGCCGCGATTGCGCAGGGTTTTCAAGTGATGGTCGGCTGCATGGTTGGCTCGTCACTGGCGATGGCCCCTGCAATTCTAGTGGCGCAGGGCGTGGAACTGGTTGATCTTGACGGGCCGCTGTTATTGGGCGAAGACCGTGACAGCCCGCTTCAATTCGATGCGCAAGGCGTGCATCCTGCGGACAGCAAACTTTGGGGATAATAAAATGAACAGAACTGTATTTGTAAACGGAGAATACCTGCCCGAAGATCAGGCCACGGTCTCTATTTTCGACCGAGGCTTTCTGATGGCGGATGCGGTTTACGAAGTGGTGTCGGTTCTGGATGGCAAGCTGCTGGAATTTGCGGGCCACATAAAACGTTTGGAACGCTCGTTGAGTGAGCTGGACATGGCCAAGCCCAAGGATTTTGACAACCTGCTGGAAATTCACCGCGAACTGGTTGCGCGTAATAGCGTGCAAGAGGGCGGCATTTATCTGCAAGTGACACGCGGGGTAGCGGATCGTGATTTTATCTACCCCAAAGATGCAGAACCGACATTGGTGATGTTCAGCCAGGAACGCTCGATTATCGGATCACCTGCTGCGAAAGCAGGAGTGAAAGTAATCTCGGTGGAAGACCAGCGTTGGGGCCGCCGTGATATTAAAACCGTGCAACTTTTGTATCCGTCCATGGCCAAGATGATGGCGAAAGCGGCGGGTGCGGATGATGCGTGGCTGGTCGAGGACGGCTTTGTCACCGAAGGCTCATCCAACAATGCTTATATTGTGAAAGACGGCAAAATCATCACACGGTCTTTGTCACATGACATCTTGCACGGCATCACGCGCGCCTCGGTTTTGCGCTATGCGGCGGAAGCGCAAATGGTTGTGGAAGAACGCAATTTCACCATTGCAGAAGCCCAAGCGGCGGATGAAGCGTTTATCACATCCGCGTCTACCTTCGTGACACCTGTTGTTGAAATAGACGGCACCAAGTTGGGTGCAGGTGCGCCCGGCCCGGTAGCAGGCCGTTTGCGCGAAATTTACATTGAAGAAAGCCGTAAGGCCGCAATTTAACTGTGTGTTTTTGCGTGTGAGATAACAAAGGCCGCTTGCTGTTCATCCGTGGCTTCGGTCTGGTATTTATCTTTCCAATCAGAATAGGGCATGCCGTAGAACGCTTCGCGTGCCGCATCCTTGCTCATCTCGATACCTTGCGCGTCGGCGGCTTCTTGATACCAGCGGCTTAGGCAGTTGCGGCAAAAGCCGGCCAGGTTCATCATGTCGATGTTTTGTGCATCCGTGCGTTCTGCCAGATGTTTGCGCAGGCTGCGAAAAGCTGCGGCCTCTAGTTCGATTTCGGTTTGTTTGTCCATATCAGACCTCGTTTTTTTGGGCAGTTTTGATTGCACGGGCAAAAATCGGTGCCAGCCTATCTGCCCATTTATGTTGGTTTTCCGTGGTTTCTATCAAGTCATTTCTGATCTCGATTAGAACATGAATTCTACCATGCTGCAATGCATGGGTTTCCATCGTGTCACCCTTTAAGTGCCCGTTATAGGGCTGATTGTCGCCAATGTTCAAGTCGGTTTCAGTTTTCAATTCAGCCAGCACCGGCTTAGATAGGCGTGTGTCATGCGAATATAAAACACCGACCTGCCATGGCCGTTGCCCGTAACCGTTCAGTTGCTTTGTGAACGTATGGATCGAAAGAATAATGGGATTGTCGCGTTGGGCCAAAACACTTTCCAGTGCTTTGTGATAGGGGCGGTAACAGCTTTCCAAACGCTTGTTTTTATCTGCGTCAGAAATATTGCGGTTGGCGGGAATGATTGATCCGTCATAAAGTTGCATCACAAGCGTGGGGTCGTCCTCGCCGCGATTGGGGTCAATGACAAGACGGGAAAAGTTGGAATAGATCAGGGCTGCATCCAGATGTTCCGCAAGCCGTTTGGAAACCCCCAATGCCCCAATATCATAGGCAATGTGGCGTGAAATATCCGCAGCATTAATGCCCAGATCGCCGTGGTTTACAAAATCGGGAACCGTGTTGGCCGCGTGGTCGCAAATAACCACGACTTGTGCGGGCCTGTCCTGGCCTTCAATTTGATACGGTGCATAGTCGGGCATTAAGGGATAATCCTGTTTGTCTTGGTGAATGTAACAAATATCGGTTATCGCCCTTTGTGATCGCTGGCAATATCTGTCTGTAATGTATAAGATAGATATAAATATACGGAGAGAACAGTTGCGTCGTCAAAGAAGTCTAAAAATCGTGGCCACACTAGGCCCGGCATCCAGCACATATGATACTATCAAAGCCTTGTTTGAAGCGGGTGCCGATGTGTTTCGCCTGAACATGAGCCATGGCAGCCATGATGACATTCGCACCAAGCACCAGATTATTCGCGATATCGAACGTGATCTGGGCCGTCCCATTGGGATTCTGGCCGATCTGCAAGGGCCGAAACTACGCTGTGGTGTGTTCGCGAACGGGACCGAGGAATTGGTTCAGGGCCAAGACTTCCGCTTCGATCTGGACGATGCACCAGGGGATGCCACCCGTGTGAATCTGCCGCATAAAGAGATTTTTGCGGCACTGGAGCTGGATACAACCCTGTTGGTGAACGACGGTAAAATCCGTTTGAAAGTCAAGGAATGCGGCACCGATTTCGCCAATTGCACAGTGCAGGTGGGCGGTGAAATATCCAACCGCAAAGGTGTGAACGTGCCGGACGTGGTTTTGCCAGTGGCGGCCCTGTCTGAAAAAGACAAAACTGATCTGGAATTTGCCTGCGGGCTGGGCGTCGACTGGCTGGCACTTTCGTTTGTGCAACGCCCCGAAGATGTGACCGAAGCACGCGCTTTGGCCGATGGTCGTGCCTCGATCATCTCGAAGATTGAAAAACCCACGGCGGTTGAAAACTTTGATAGCATTCTTGAAGTTTCGGACGGTATCATGGTTGCACGCGGCGATCTGGGCGTTGAATTGCCTGTCTATGCGGTTCCGCCAATTCAAAAACGCCTGATCCGTGCTTGCCGTGCGCTTGGTAAGCCGGTGATTGTGGCGACCCAGATGATGGAAAGCATGATCGAAAGCCCTGTGCCCACGCGCGCAGAGGTGTCAGATGTTGCAACCGCGATATATGAAGGGGCTGATGCGGTTATGCTGTCAGCCGAGTCTGCAATGGGTGACTATGCGGTCGAAGCGGTCAGCACGATGAATAATGTGGCCGAAGAAGTCGAAAGTGATCCGAATTACCTAAAGGTTATTGCCGCTTCACGTGTGCGTTCAAGTGCCACCATCCCCGAAGCTATTACACTTGCGGCGCGGGAAATCGCGGAAACCACTGACATCAAAGCGATTTGCTGCTTTACCGAATCTGGCTCTACCGCGGTACTGGTATCGCGTGAAAAGGCCATGGTGCCGATTGTTGCTTTAACGCCCAATGTGGGAACCGCGCGGCGTTTGGCGCTGGTCTGGGGGCTGCACACGGTTGTGACCAATGAGGTTTCGCGCTTTAAACTGGCGGTTGTCAGTGCTGCGCGTGCCGCACGCAGGTATGAATTTGCGTCCAAGGATGATAAAATCGTTGTGATCGCCGGGGTTCCGTTCAACACGGCGGGGTCAACAAATATCCTGCGCGTGGCCCCTGTGGATGAAAAGTTGATCTATGCCAGCGAAACGGATTGAAATGTCAGGTAATCCATTTGGAACCACATGACATATACTTTGCATTTGGTGTTTTCATGCCCCTGATCGGATTGATCGGTTACTTTACCGCCCGCGCCGACAGAACCGTTGTATGGTTCCCGACGCTGTTGATCGTTTCAGGCATGATGTCATTGGTGTATGTCTGGCTGAAAACCGATGGGGAATTTTCCGTTACGGGTTTTGGCGATAGTGTGTTGCGCATAATCGCTACAATTTTCTAAATCAATAGAATCCCTTGCATTCACCCCGCAAGCGGCCTATAGCACCCGAATTGTTGACGTGACCGGCTTGTAGGGTATGCCG
>DAOUQS010000064.1 GCA_030625465.1 Amylibacter sp.
TGCGGCAATGCCAATCTGACCACGCTGATCCCGACGTTGCTGCTGAAGGAACCCTATGCCAGCCTGTATCAAACCGGTGTGACACTTGACGGGCTGCACGGGCTAACCGCCCTTAGCCGTATGCTGGACGATATTTTGAACCGTGTTCCGCAAAAACAGGCGGCTTTTGTGGGTGCCTCGGCATTCGCGCATAAGGCGGGGCTGCATGCCTCTGCTATTATGAAAGACCCCACAACTTATGAACATATTGAACCCGAAGTGGTTGGAAATAAACGGATAATTCCGATGTCTAATCAGGCGGGTCAATCCAATTTGCGCAGCCGTCTGGAAGGCATGGGGATTGATGTACCCAAGGGTGATCCGCGTTTGCACCAAATTCTGGACAAGGTGAAACGGCATGAGGATCGGGGCTATGCCTATGATAGTGCGCAGGCGTCGTTCGAGTTGCTGGCGCGTGATGTTCTGGGTGAATTGCCGACGTTTTTCAAGGTCAAACGCTACCGTGTGACGGTGGAGCGGCGCAAGAACAAGTATAACAAAATGGTCAGTATATCCGAGGCTGTGGTGGTTGCTAAAATTGGCGCGCGCAAGGTGATGTCGGTATCGCAAAGCATGGATGAAAACGGGGTTGATAGCGGGCCGATAAACGCATTGTCGCGTGCCTTGGGCAAGGATCTGGGGCCGTATCAGGCCGTGATTGATGATATGAAGCTGGTTGATTTCAAAGTGCGTATCACCAATGGCGGCACGGAAGCGGTGACGCGGGTGATTATTGACAGCCAAGACGGGCAGGGGCGGCACTGGTCGACCGTGGGTGTGTCTGCAAATATAGTGGACGCATCTTTTGAAGCGTTGCTGGACGCGATCAACTGGAAACTTATCCGTGATTGTGTGACCCCTGTATGAGTGTGCAAGCCTGCGCAGAACTGGTTGAACGTGGCGACCCCGACCGGTTTTTATCGGCAATGACCGCAGCCCCCGATGAACGTGGCGGGTTGATGGTTTTATATGCGTTCAATCTGGAAGTGGCGCGCGCACCTTGGGTGACAAAAGAAGCAATGATCGCGGAAATGCGCCTGCAATGGTGGGCCGATGCGATAGAAGAGGTCTATGCGGGCGGCGAAGTGCGCCGCCATGAAGTGGTGACACCGCTTGCTGAACTGGTGGCCGAAAAAGGCTTGGATCGCACAGCGTTTGACGCGCTGATTGAGGCGCGACGCTGGGATATTTACAAAGAACCGCACAAGGATCAGGCAGCTTTTGATAAGTACATTGCTGACACCTCGGCCGGGTTGATGTGGTTGGCAGCGCAGGCTTTGGGGGCTATGGGTGAACACCGCGTTGCGATTATGGACTTTGGCGCTGCCGCAGGGGTTGCAGCCCTGTTTCGGGCCATTCCCGCGCTGGAAAATGCACAGAAATATCCGCTGGTTGATGGGACAAGCGACGGCGTGGCAGCACTGGCACATGCGTCTTTGTATTGGTTAAGGGATGCGCGCAATGCCCTGCACGGTTTGCCAAAACCTGTGCGTGCGGCCTTGCGTGCCGGATGGATGGCTGAATATACTTTGGATATGGCCGAAAGATCACCCAAGCTGGTTGCTGCAGGTGGCTTGGGCGCAGCCGAATTCAGCAAGAAAATCAGGCTGTTCTGGTTGTCTGTGACAGGTGGTTTTTAGGCGGGCAATCTGCGGCTGTGGTTGACCAGCCAGACCAAAGCGCAGCCGGCGATCAGTAACAGGGGGACCATTGCTATGTTAACCGCGGCCCAGCCCTCGGCCGGGTTGTCGCCAAAGCCGTTCATCAAGAAACCCGATGAAAGCGAGCCTAGGGTCACGGTGCCGAAGACCAGAAAATCATTCATGCCCTGCACGCGTCCGCGCTCCTCTGGTGCGTGGCTGCTGGTCAGCATGGTGGTCGCACCGATAAAGCCGAAGTTCCAGCCCAGACCCAGCAAGATCAGGCCGCCAAAGAAGTTTGACAATTCCAGCCCTGCCATGTTGACGATGCCGGCCATAGTCAGAAGTGCCAGCCCAAGGGCGATGATTTTTTCAGCCCCGAAGCGTATAATCAGATGGCCGGTGAAAAAGCTGGGAATATACATGCCCAACACATGCGCCATGACGATGTCGGCGGCATTGTGCTGGGTAAAACCGCAGCCGATTACGGCCAAAGGTGTTGAGGTCATCACCAGGTTCATCAGCGAATAGGATACCATCGCACAGATGATTGCCACCGCAATGCGCGGCGTTTTCAGTAGTTCCATGCGGGTGCGCCCTGTGGGGGCGGTTGGGCTGGGGGCTTTTGGTGTGGGGATTTTCAAGTAGAAGAATAAAAACGAGCCAAGCAGGTTGATCGTTAAAACCGCCATATAGCCGCCAAAAAACGGGATTATAAAGCTGTCAGTGGTTATTTTAACCAGTTGCGGGCCGATCACGGCTGAAGCCAGACCACCCGCCATGACGTATGAGATAGCTTTGGGGCGAAAGGCATCAGATGCGGTATCGGTGGCGGCAAAGCGGAAAAAACCTTGGGATGACATGTAAATGCCGGAACAATAACTGCCCAAAAGGAATAGCGGGAAAGAGCTGGTGAATAATCCGTATGCACTGATTGAGGCCCCAAGCGCCCCGCCAGCGGTGCCGATCAGAAAGCCCGTTCTGCGGCCATAACGCTGCATGACATGGCTTAGCCACGGGGCTGTTGTCATCGAGCCGAAAACGATCATCGAGATCGGCATGGTGGCCCAAAGTGCATTTGAAGCCAATGATTGCCCTGCAAGACCGCCGATTATGAACATAATTGGCATTTGCGCACCAAGAAAAGCTTGCGCGATGACAAGAATGGTGACGTTGCGTTTGGCGATGGCATCTGAATGGGTCATGCTTTATGACGTATCTGACTTGAAGCCTGCCTGCAATCACTAGATTACGCCGATTTATGGCTTAATCGGCGCGGTCGATAACATGCGCGAAACTTCCCGCATGTGGCCCGTTGATCAGACCCATAGGTGGTAAAGCTGTGTCCTCGGCATCCGTTGCGACAAACAAGGGTCGCCCTTGCGCTTTCAAAGTGGTGGCGTAGTGAAATTCATGGCCGTTCAGGGGCATATCCCACAGACCGCCCTGTGGCTTCAAATTACGATAGCCAAGGTGTAGCTTGCGTTTGGCAAAGCTGGTTTCGAGCGGCAAAAGGCCCAACATTTGGTGGCGATTACCTTGCGCGTCAATCAGACCTTCACCCATTGTCATGTAGCCGCCGCATTCGCCGTAAACCGCTTTGGCATTACGCATTCCCGCGATGAAATTCCGGTTTGAAGCCAGTTTTCCCGCGTGTAATTCAGGGTAGCCACCGGGCAGGATTACAATGTCGCTTGGGGCAGGGGCCTGATCTGCTAAGGGAGAGAAAAACGATAGTGCGGCACCGGCTTTTTGCCATGCGCTTAACAGGTGAGGGTATGCAAATGCAAAGGCCTGGTCGGATGCAATAGCGATGGATTGTGCCGGAGGTGGCAAGATCGGCGGGTTTTGCTTTGCTTTACTGTATTGTTCGAATAGTGATAATAATAGATCAATATCTATTGAATTATTAGCTATACTGGCGGAATAATCCAAGAATTGTTCAAGGTCATTACGCTCATTCGCCTGTACCAGCCCCAAATGGCGTGATGGTGTTTCCAGTTTTATGTCACGGTAAACCGCGCCTATTATTGGCAGGCCAACAGGTTCCAGCGCGCGGCGCAACATGGCTTCGTGGCGGGGGCTGCCGACCTTGTTCAGGATGACGCCCGCGATATTTACGTCGCCCGCATGGCGTGAAAAACCTTCAACCACGGCGGCGACGGACTGGGACTGTTTTGATACGTCACAGATCAGCACGCAAGGCAGGCCAAGGATGCGGGCAAGGTCGGCGGTAGCACCTTTGCCATCGGGCGGGGCGCCGTCGAACAGGCCCATGGCGCCCTCGATCAATATCGGGGCCTGACCTGCGGCCAGATGGCGGATACGGGCGGGCGACATCGCCCATGCATCAAGGTTAACGCATGTGGTGCCGCTTGCGGCTTCGTGAAAGCGCGGGTCGATGTAATCGGGGCCGCTTTTGCCCGAGCGCATGGCAATGCCGTGCCGTTTCAATGCGCGTAATATGCCCAAAGTCAGGGTGGTTTTGCCACCGCCTGAATTTGGCGCGGTCAGGATCAGGCCCTTCATCGGGACTCGGCCGGGCGGCCCCGACCCAGCGGGTCAAGATCGCGGGGCTTTTCGCCTGCAATCATTGATTGCCAGTCCAGCACTTGGCGCATTTTCACCGAGCGGCCAACGCAGATGATCGCAGGTGGCGACATGCCGGATTTTTCCAGATCGGCAACCACGGCCCCAAGGCTGGTTTCCAGCACTTTTTGGTCAGGCGTGGTGGCTTGGGTGACCACGGCCACTGGCTCTGATGCGGGGCGGCCTGCTTTCAGCAATTCGCCTGCGATGCGGTCGATGTGTTTGATACCCATATAGATCACCAAGACCTGTGAGCCATCAGAAATTGCCTGCCAATTCAACGCACTAGGGGTTTTACCGCTTTGATCATGGCCAGTGATAAAGGTTACCGACTGGTTAACGTCGCGGTGGGTGACGGGGATGCCTGCATAGGCCAAACCGCCGATCCCTGCGGAAATTCCGGGGATAATGCGGATGGGGATGGCGTGTTGCACCAGTGTTTGCGCCTCTTCGCCGCCGCGCCCGAATACGAACGGATCGCCGCCTTTCAGGCGCAATACGCGCTTGCCTGCTTTAGCCAGATCGACCAGTTGCAGCGAAATATCGCGCTGCTTGGCTGATGGTTTGCCGCCGCGCTTGCCCGCATAGACCAGCTTGGCGTCGGTGCGCGCCCATTCAAGGATGCGACTGTCGACCAATGCGTCGTAGATGATCACGTCTGCTTGGCGCAGGGCGTTTAGCGCGTGCAAAGTCAGCAAGCCGGGATCGCCGGGGCCTGCACCGCATAGCCAGACCCAGCCCGGTTGCAATTCGGGCCAGTCGTTAGGGGGAAGGGGATTCGCATCTGTCATAGGGCTGTTATGGCCGAGTGGGCGCAGCTTGCCAAGCAGCCGCGCGACGTAAATTGGGTGATTGGCGTCAGGTGAATTGGTGCTTATAGTCGCGCCTATGAGCCAGAAACCAACAGGGGATTTGCGCCGTGGCTGGACCACAGGGGCCTGTGCCACCGCCGCCACCAAAGCGGCGCTGGACGCGCTGTGGGGTGCGGGATTTCCGCATCAGGTCGGGATCACCTTACCCAAGGGTGAAACACCTGTGTTTCCACTGGCATATCAACAGGTTGGCGATGGTTGGGCCGAGGTTGGCATCACCAAAGACGCGGGCGATGACCCGGATGTGACCCACGGTGCGCTGATTATTGCGCGGGTCGAAACCAGCGATGGCGGCATTGTTTTCAAGGCGGGGGAAGGCGTGGGAACGGTGACCAAAGCGGGCTTGCCGATAGCGGTGGGCGAGCCTGCGATTAACCCTGTGCCAAGGGCGATGATTGCGGGGGTAATTGATGCGCAGGCCAAGCATTATCGGCAGCTTGCGGATATTTGCGTGACGGTTTCTATTCCGCATGGCGCGGAAATTGCGCAAAAGACGTGGAATCCACGGCTTGGGATTGTTGGTGGCCTGTCGATTTTGGGCACTACGGGCATTGTGCGGCCGTTTTCGTGTGCCGCGTGGATTGCATCGATCCATCGCGGCATTGATGTGGCCGTCGCGGGTGGTCAGGATCATGTGGCGGGATGCACGGGGGCGACGTCTGAAAAGGTTGTGCAAAAGCTGTTTGGCTTGCCTGATCACGCGATGCTGGACATGGGGGATTTTGCAGGTGGTATGCTTAAATATCTGGCAAAACACCCGGTGCCACGGGTGACGATTGGCGGGGGTATCGGTAAAATAACCAAGCTGGCGCAGGGTGCTGTTGACCTGCATTCTTCGCGCACGCAGGTCGATTTTGCAGCGTTGAATAAGCTGTCTTTATCGCTGGGTCTGGCGGATATTTCCGATGCGAATACAGCCTTAGAGGCGATAACTCGGGCCGGAAACAAACTGGCGCAAGCGATAGCGGAACAGGCGCGGTTACGTGCCTTAAAACAGTTGAAGAACGCAGTGCAACATATTGATATTATTGTGATAGATCGCGTAGGAAACATACTGGGGCGCGCGGAATGACACTATTGGTTTTGGCAGGTACGTCAGATGCGCGGCAGCTTTTGGAAGGCTTGCAGGGTGTGGATGTTATTGCTTCTTTGGCGGGGGTGACGCGCAGCCCTGCGGACCTGCCCGCAGTGACGCGCAAAGGCGGGTTTGGCGGTGTGTCGGGCTTTCGTGATTATCTGGTTGAGAACGCGATCAAGGGCGTGGTCGATGCAACCCATCCGTTTGCCCGCAAGATGACGCACACGACGGCAATGGTGTGTGCCGAGCTGGGCTTGCCACATATAATTTTGCAACGTCCCGCATGGGTGGCGGATGCGGGTGATAACTGGCATTTTGTGGATAACGTGGCGCAAACCGCCGGGATTATTCCTGTCGGGGCGACGGTATTTTTGGGCACCGGGCGGCAGACTTTGCCTGAATTTTCCTGCCTTGAGGGGCGTCGATTGCTGGCGCGTGTGATTGATCCGCCGGCACCCCCGGTAATGGCGGCTTTCAATGGGGATTTTTTGATCGGCACCCCGCCATTTTCTATTGTGCAAGAGGTGGCTTTGTTTCGCGATAAGGGTATTGAGTGGCTGGTGGTTAAGAATGCAGGTGGTGCGAAAAGCCGCTCTAAACTGGATGCGGCCCGCGCACTGGGCCTGCCTGTGGTGATGATAAATCGCCCGAAACTGCCTGATGCGCATGTGGTTGGCACGGTGGATGCGGCCCTGAAATGGGTGCGGGCGCAACCGTGGTAGGGCGCATTATCACGTCGGAGGCCTGTGTGGCCGAAGGGGCGGCGTATCTGACCGAAATCGAACCGCGTTTTGCGACGGTTTTGGCGCAAACGGGCGCGTTGCCTTTGCGATTGAAGGATGACGGGTTTGGGGCCTTGCTAGATGCGATTGTCAGCCAGCAAATCTCGGTGGCGGCAGCGGCGAGTATTACGCGGCGATTAAAGGATGCGCAGCTTATTTCCGAGGCGGATGTGCGCGCGGCAAGTGCGGATGATTTGCGCGGTTGTGGGCTATCGCGCCCCAAGGTTAAATATGTGAAATCACTGGCTGAAAGCGGGCTGGATTATGCCGCAATGCGCAGCATGCCCACCCAACAGGTGATTGCGCAACTTATTGAAATAAAAGGCATAGGCATGTGGACGGCGGAAATATATGCGATGTTTTCGCTGGGGCGGGCGGATGTGTTTGCCGCAAGTGATCTGGCCTTGCAGGAGGCCGCTAAAATCTTGTTTGAACTGGACGCACGTCCGAAGGAAAAAGACTTTAATACGATGGCTAAGGACTGGGCACCTTGGCGGGCGGTTGCAGCCCGTCTGCTTTGGGCCTATTACCGTGTTGCCAAAGACCGTGAAGGGGTCCGTACATGACTTTAAAGACTGAAAAACGCGCCGCAAAATCAGGCCACGCCGATAGTTTGGTGGTGTTTATCCACGGTTACGGGGCGGATGGTAACGATCTGATCGGGTTGGCCGATCCTATGGCCGAACATTTGCCCAATACCGCTTTTATGTCGCCGCATGCACCTGATGCCTGTTCGGTGAACCCGATGGGGCGTGAATGGTTTCCTATTCCGATGATGGATAACAGCACGCAAGAAGTGGCACGTGCGGGGATGCTGAAGTCGGCAGAGCTGTTTCAGGGCTGGCTTGACGGGCAGATTTCAAAGACGGGGCTAACGTCTGATCGTGTGGTTCTGGTCGGGTTCTCGCAAGGAACAATGCTGGCATTGCACACCGCGCCGCGCCGCGCTGCGCAGCTGGCAGGGATCGTCGGGTTTTCCGGGCGTTTACTGGCGCCTGAACTGCTGAAAGAGCAAGCCATTAGCAAGCCCCCCGTTTTACTGGTACATGGTGACATGGATATGGTCGTGCCACCCACGGATATGGCCCATGCGGCCGATGCATTGGTGTCAAACGGGTTTGACGTGTTTACGCATGTGTCAAAGGGCACCGCACACGGTATCGCACCCGACGGGTTGGGGCTGGCTGTGCAGTTTATTCAGACGCATCTTGGGAATAAAGCGGCGACTGCGTCCTAATTTTGCCATAAAAACCCGTATTTTAGGTGTGAATATACAATCAAAATACGGGGTTTACTGTGGCAGGTTCAATGATGATGGAGGTTTTCAAGTCGGTTGTGAAAACCACATTAACCTCGACAATGATTGTCATCAGTGTGGTTCGCATCGCAATGCTGGTCTATCCGTCTACACCGGGTGCGGCGCAGTACTCTGGTGACTATTCTGCCTATGGGACGCAAAGCCAGCCCGTGATTGAGCACCAGATGACTGAAGCCGGAACCAGACGGCGTATTATTTTGGGCCAAAACTCTATCAAGAACCTGGGCAAGGCCAAATAAAAGCGCTGTCTATTTTGAAAGATAAGCACCGTATATAGGGGGTTGTCAGGTGTGGTCCCCCCTATATAGTGGTGGCTATAGTGGGACGGGGTGTCCCGTTCTGCTGTTGATAAAACGACAATTCAGAACGGGGAATGCTTTGCAGTATGAATACTGAATTTTCTGAAAATTTCGTGCGCAACCCGGGCCGGTTGCGCGATTATCCGTCGCTTGTTCTGAATGCGGATTTTCGACCGCTTTCCTATTTTCCACTGTCTTTATGGAGCTGGCAAGACGCCGTGAAAGCGGTTTACTGTGAGCGGGTTAGCATTATTGCGGAATACGACCGGATTGTGCATTCTGCATCGCTTCAGATAAATATCCCGTCAGTGATTGTTCTGAAGGATTATGTGAAGCCGGTCAAAGCCACGGCGTTTACCCGGTTCAATCTGTTCTTGCGTGATCAATTCAGTTGTCAGTATTGTGGATCACTGGGGGAAATGACCTTTGACCATGTGGTGCCACGCGCGCGTGGCGGCAAAACCACCTGGCGCAATGTGGTTGCATCGTGCAGCCCGTGTAATCTGCGCAAAGGCGCTAAATCGGTTAAAGAGGCGCGTATGCACTTGCGCAGGTTGCCCCGCGAACCCAGCCCGTCAGAGCTGCAAAATGCCGGCCGCAAGTTTCCGCCAAACTTTATGCATGATAGCTGGATGGATTATTTATACTGGGA